>NZ_KV795556.1:0-74080 GCF_001809035.1 Eikenella sp. HMSC061C02 | reverse complement strand
CCAAAATATCGGCGGCAGAACGGGCGGTAACTTCCAGCACAAAAAAACGGAGCAGTTCTTTCTGTACTTTTTTCCTTAATTTGCAGTGCGTTATCTTCATATTTAGAGGGTAACATATCTGCTAATCTAGTACAGCCCCATCCGTTTTCAGGTAGCCTGTTTATTTTTAGGTAGCCTCTTTCAAAGCTTAGCCGCTTTTTTTGCGAGTGCGGGGCTTGCGTTTGGCTTTGGGCTGGACGGCCTGAGCTGGCTGGCTGCTTTTGCGGCTGCGGGTTTTCTTGGCCGGAGCAACGGGGGCTTTGGCCTTGCTTTTGGCAGCAGGTTTGCCGGCGGGAGCTTGGCTACGGGTTCTGCCTTTTGCTGTGGCAGTTTTCCCTTTGGCTGCGGGTTTTTTGCCTTTGCCGGGCAGGCTGCCGCCGCTGATGAGCATGAGGTCGATTTTGCGGGTATCCAAGTCGGCACGGGCTACCTGAACCACAACTTTGTCGCCCATGCTGAAACGCAAGCCGCTGCGTTCGCCTTCGATGCTCATGGTTTCGGCGCGATAGTTGAAGTAGTCTTCGCCCAGTTCGCTGATGTGGACGAGGCCTTCAATGTGGATGTCGTCGAGAGTAACGAACAGGCCGAAGCCGGCCATGCCGCTGACGGTGCCGCTGAATATTTCGCCCACTTTGTCTTGCATGTAGTAGGTTTTGAGCCAGTTTTCCACGTCGCGGCTGGCTTCGTCGGCACGGCGCTCGCATTGCGAGCTGTGGATGCCCAGCGCGCTCCAGTTTTCGGCGGGGTTGTAGCGGCTACCTGAAAGCACGGCTTTGATGGCACGGTGCACGAGGAGGTCGGGGTAGCGGCGGATGGGGGAGGTGAAGTGGGTGTAGGCGGGGTAGGCAAGGCCGAAGTGGCCGCTGTTATCCGGCTCGTACATGGCCTGCTGCATGGAGCGCAGGAGCATCACTTGAATCAGCTCGCGGTCGGGGCGCTCGGCAGTTTGGGCGAAAAGTGCGGCATAATCCAGCGGGGTGGGTTTGTCGCCACCGCCGAGGGTAAGGCCGAGCAGGCCGAGCTGCTCGCGCAGGGTAGCGAGCTTTTCCGGAGTGGGGCCGGAGTGGTTGCGGAATAGGGCGGGATGCTGGTGTTTCAGCAGGAATTCGGCAGCGCACACGTTGGCGGCGAGCATGCATTCTTCAATCAGGCGATGGGCTTCGTTGCGTACCACGGGCACGATGCGTTTGATTTTGCCCTGTTTGTCGAAAATCATCTCGGTTTCGGTGGTTTCAAACTCCATCGCGCCGCGCTGGTGGCGTTTTTTGAGCAGAATTTGATAGAGTTTGTAGAGGGTGTCGATGTGCGGCTTGAGCGGGTTGTCGCTGCCGTTTTCAATCCAATCCCACACTTGGGTGTAGGTGAGGCGGGCCTGGGAGCGCATCACGGCGGGGTAGAAACGGTAGGATTTAAGGTTGCCGGCGTAGGTGAAGACTATGTCGCACACCATGCACAGGCGGTCTACATCGGGGTTGAGCGAGCAGATGCCGTTGGAGAGACTTTCGGGCAACATGGGAATCACGCGGCGCGGAAAATACACGCTGGTGGCGCGATCCAGCGCGTCGGCGTCGATTGCGTCTTGAGGCTTCACATAGTGGCTCACATCGGCAATGGCCACCACCAGGCGGAAATTGCGGCCTTGTTTTTCGGCATACACGGCATCGTCGAAATCGCGTGAGCTTTCGCCGTCTATCGTTACCAGTGGCAAATCGCGCAAGTCTTCACGGCCTTTGAGGTCGGTTTTGCGCACGGCAGAAGGGATCTTCGCGGCGGCTTTTTCGCAGGCGGTGGAGAATTGGTGCGGCAGGTGATGCTGGCGCACGGCAATTTCAATTTCCATGCCGCTGTCGGCATAGTTACCCAACACTTCCACCACGCTGGCCACGGCGGGGCGGTGCGCGTCGGGGTAGGCATCGATTTGAGCCACCACCACTTGGCCGGGCTTGGCCTTGCCCACTGAATCGGGTTCGAGCAGGATGCTGTCGGGCAGGCGGCTGTCTTCGGGCGAGAGCATGGCGATGCCGCGCTCTATCATGAGCCGGCCGACAACGGTTTTCTGCGCGCGTTCGATCACATCGAGCACTTGGCCTTCGCGGCGGCCGCGCCGATCGGTGCCGGCCGGGCGCACGGTTACCGTGTCGCCGTGCATCAGGCCGCGCATCTGGCGGGCGGGCAGCACGAAGTCGCCCTGGCCGTCGGGCGTGAGCGGTACGGCAAAACCGAAGCCGTCTTTATGTGCTTCAACGCGGCATTTCACCAGCGCGAGTTTTTCGGCAGCGCACACCATGCCGCGCCGGTTGATGAGGATTTGCCCGTCGCGCGCCATCGCGGTCAGGCGGCGTTCGAAAAAGGGCATTTCATGCTCGGCGATATCGAGCAGGATAGCCAAAGATTCAGTTTTCAGCGGCACGCCCCGATCTTCCAGCATTTCGGTAATCCATTCGCGGCTGGGCAGGGGGTGTTCGTAGCGTTGTGTTTCCCGCTGCAGATAAGGGTCTTGCAGTCGGAGCGAGGTTTTCTTCTTCATATATAAATTGACAAGTGGAAAATTGGCGCTATAATGCGCGTTTCTTGCATAAAGAGCAATGCACTTTACCGCAAAGTTCGATTAAAGCAAAGCCCAGGTGGCGGAATTGGTAGACGCGCCAGCTTCAGGTGCTGGTATCCTCACGGGTGTGGAAGTTCGAGTCTTCTCCTGGGCACCACAACTTGCTTTAATTGAAACTGAAATGGAAATTGCTCGCCCAGGTGGCGGAATTGGTAGACGCGCCAGCTTCAGGTGCTGGTATCCTCACGGGTGTGGAAGTTCGAGTCTTCTCCTGGGCACCAAAGAATCAATAACATCCCGCATGGTTTGAACCTTGCGGGATTTGTTTTGTGCGTATGGATATGAGCCAACAAGCGGAAGGCTACCTGAAAAGCGTGGGCTTTGTGGAAAATAACTCTATATCTGAGGTGAAGTATGCAACAAACCTATTTATTCCCAATCCTGTTCATTGTTTATATTATACAAGTTAATATTCATTTAATTTTAAGCTATAAAATATTCAAACAGGAAAAAGCTATTTCTGGATTTGGTGATTTTATGTTGAAATCTGCTTCACTCTATCCTTTAATGTTTAAAATATTGCTGGGTAAGAGAAATAGCTCGCCCCTTGCGAAGCTGTATAGAATTAATTTCTTTTCAGCATTGACTATATTCGTGCTTATGCTAATGATATTTATAGTTGAATTGGTAGGGTAGGCAATTGATTGTTTATGTGTGCAATACCAAGCCTCTTTATTGGTTTTGTTATTGATGGTTTTTAGTCATCCTTATTTCTATTTTGCAAAAGGCTACCTGAATATTTTCAGGTAGCCTTTTGCTTTACAAACTACAAGCAGCAATCAGAATTTTACGCCTTTGTGCAGAGCCACTATGCCGGCACTCATGTTGTGGTAGTCCACGCTGTCGAAGCCGGCGTCGAGCATCATTTGTTTGAGGGTTTCCTGGTCGGGATGCATGCGGATGGATTCGGCCAGGTATTGATAGCTGTCGGCATCTTTGGCGATGAGTTTGCCCATCAGCGGCAGGAGCTTGAAGGAATAGAGGTCGTAGGCTGGAGCAAGCGGCTTGGCCACTTTGGAAAACTCCAGCACCAAGAGTGTGCCGCCGGGCTTGAGCACGCGGTACATTTCTTTGAGGGCAGCGTCTTTATGCGTCATGTTGCGCAGGCCGAAGGATACGGAAACGAGATCGAAATAGTTATCCGGGAAGGGCAGTTTTTCGGCATCGCATACTGCCACGGGCAGGAGCAGGCCTTCGTTGAGCAGGCGGTCGCGGCCCACGCTGAGCATGGAGGAGTTGATGTCGGTGAGCCAAACTTCGCCGTCTTTGCCCACGCGTTTGGCCCAACCGCGCGAGAGGTCGCCTGTGCCACCGGCGATGTCGAGCACTTTACCGCCTTTGGGCACGCGGGCGGTGGTGAGGGTGAAGTGTTTCCACACGCGATGCAGGCCGCCGGACATCACATCGTTCATGATGTCGTATTTTTTGGCGACGGAGTGGAATACTTCGGCCACTTTGGCGGCTTTTTCGCTTTCGTTTACGGTGCGGTAGCCGAAATGGGTTTGCTTGTCGGTCATTATGGTGCTTTCAGGTAGCCTTTGGGCGGGTTACATCAGGTTTTGGTTGGCGGCGCAGCTTTGCAGGCCGGCCACCAGTTTTTGGAAGATTTCCTGGTTTTGGTCGTTGGGGGACAGGCCGGCACGAATCAGGTCGCGTTTCCACTTTTCGCGGTCGGTGTATTGGGCGGAAGCGGTGTCGTAGGCGCAATGGCAGAGCTTGGAGGCTTCTGCTTGGCTCAGTTGGCGTTTGAAGGCTTGCGGATCGAGTGCGCCTTTGGCACAACCTTCGATAAAGCCGTCTTTGGCTTCTTGCTCGGTTACGTTGCTGGCGGCTTTATTGGCAATAAAGTCGCAGCCGGCCAGGAGCAAGAAGCTTAAGGCGATTAGGGCGGGTTTGGTAGACATAAAGTGCTTTCAGGTAGCCTGCAGAAGGGTTATAGCTGGCCTTTGGAGAAGCGGTCGATACAGGTGGTCATGGCGGCTTGGATTTTGGCTTCCAGCTCTTTGTTGTTTTGGTTCAGGCCGTAGCGGATGAGGTCTTTCTTCCACTCTTCGGAGCTGCTGTAGGTGGAGGCGGCTTGGTCGTAGGTGCAGCCGCACAGTTTGGTGGCTGCTTCGTTATTGATTGAGCCTTTGGAGGATTCGACGGCAGATTTGGCGCAGTTGGTAACGAATTCGCTGCGGGCTTTTTGGTCGTCGATTTGCCCGGCGGCGTTGTCGGCAACTTTGTCGGCAACTTTATCGCAGCCGGCCAGCAGCAAAACGGAGGCGGCGATGAGGGCGGGGAGTGTGCGGCTTAATGCGGACATTTCTTTCCTTTCGGGATAGCAAGGGTTTGTTCGGTAGGTTCGCGGGAGGCGCCGGCTTCTTCGAGGCGGCGCAGGTAATCGGGCCACATTGTAGCGTATCCGCTTGCCAATTCATACAGGTAGCCCCAGCTGTAGAGGCCGCTGTCGTGGCCGTCGGAGAAGGTGATTTTGAGGGCGTAGTTGCCGGCAGGCTGCAGGTCGGTGATGCTGATGCCGGCTTTGCCGGCTTGCAGTTTGGCCTGCCCGTGGCCATGGCCGCGCACTTCGGCGCTGGGGGAATACACGCGCAGGTATTCGGCGGGCAGGGTGTATTCGGCATCAGGGTAAACTAATACGAGGCCTTGGCGGCCGGCTTGCAGGCGGATTTGTTGCGGAGGTTGATGGAGCATGGGGTTCCTTTGCTGTGTGATAGAGGCTACCTGAAAATGGGGGTGGCGGCTAATGCGTATAGCATGGCGGTGTGGGTTTCGCCGGTGAGCTTGGAAAAGAAGTGCTCTATGGTTTGCCGGTGGCGGAAGCCGCGTTTTTCCAGCACTTTTTGTGAGGGGATGTTTTCTTGATAAGCGCCGGCCAATAGGCGGGTTAGCCTTAGTTTTTCAAAAGAATAGGCAATCATGGCTTGCAGGGCTTCGGTGGCATAGCCTTTGCCCCAGAAGCTTTCGCCCAGCCAATAGCCTATTTCGGCTTCGCCTGCGGCCAGTAGCAAATTGCTGTCGTTTGGGAAGAGGAGGCCGATGCTGCCGATGAGTTGATGGTCGGCCAGACAGATGGCGAAGGAATGGGGCTTAAACAGGATATGTTCGATAATTTCTCGGCTTTCTGCCACGCTTTTATGCGGCAGCCAGCCGCACATGACGCCTATCTTGGGATTTTGGGCTTGCGCGTAGAGCGCGGCAGCGTCGGCGAGTGTCCATGGGCGGAGGATAAGGCGGGTGGTGCGGAGGGTTTCCATTGCTTGCTTTCGGTTTGAGCGGTGCAGAAATCTGCGGCGTTCATTGTTATTACGCTGAGGCTTTGGTTTTCAGGTAGCCTCTGCGGAATTTTAGCAGATTGCCGGGCAGGGGCTTGCTATTTGGCTTTTGGGCGGATTGGCGATATATTATCCGCTGCCGTGCAACCGAGCGAAGGATGGCAAATGGGCGAGATAGAATTGTTGGCACACATCATCAAATGGCGCGATGAGTTTTCGGTCGATGTTCGGGTGCTGAAGATTGATGCGGATATTTTTGTGCGCCCGAGTTCGATTAGGATTCTGCTCAGCCTGCTGCTGCGGGAAGGCTACCTGAAAAATAGCGATAACGATGAAGTGGTGCTCGAAATGGAGCTAAACCGGGCAACTTTGCAAGGCAGGGTGGATGTGAGCGATTCGCTGGGGCGATATTATTATTTGGAAGAGAATGAAAAGATTGCCGATGAAGCCTGCCTAGCTTCCTTGAAAACGTATATCCAACAAGCTGCCAATGAGTTATGCGTTGGCGGCTCATCAAAATAGGAAAAACATGATGCAAACCCAAGCTGTTATCCGACACATCAGCCGCTGGCTGGCCGATTATGCCGTGCGCGCGGGCGCGAAAGGTTTTGTGGTGGGCATTTCCGGCGGGGTGGATTCCGCCGTGGTGTCTGCCCTGTGTGCGCACAGCGGGCTGGACGTGTTGTGCGTAGTGCTGCCCATCCGCCAACAGGCCGATCAGTTGCAGCGGGCCAACGAACACATCGCCGACTTGCAGCACCGTTTTATCAACGTGCGCAGCCAAACGCTGGATTTAACCCCCACTTTCGAGCAGTTCGAGCGCAGTGTGGCCGACACTGCTGCCGCCAATAAAAACCTGGCCATGGCCAACACCCGTTCCCGCCTGCGCATGGCCGCGCTGTATTACTACGGCCAAATCAACGGTCTGCTGGTGGCGGGCACGGGCAATAAGGTGGAAGATTTCGGCGTGGGCTTTTTCACCAAATACGGCGACGGCGGCGTGGATTTAAGCCCCATCGGCGATTTGCTCAAAACCCAGGTATACACCCTGGCCGAAGCCTTGGCGGTGCTGCCCGCCATCCGCCAAGCCGCACCTACCGACGGGCTGTGGGACGAAGAGCGCACCGACGAGCAGCAGATGGGCGCGAGCTATCCCGAGCTGGAATGGGCGATGGCGCAAAGCGAAGCCGGCCGCCGCGCAGAAGAATTTTTCGGCCGCGAGCGCGAAGTGTTCGAGATTTACCAACGCCTGCACCGTGCCACGCTGCACAAAATCCAGCCTATCCCCGTGTGCAAAATTCCCAGCGAATTATTTGATGAAAAGGAAAAATGATGATGAGAGTGCTAACCATGAACCTGCACGCCGTGCGCGCCCGTATTTGGGCTGCCGCCGAAGCGGCAGGCCGCCCCGAGCCTGAACTGATTGCGGTGAGCAAAACCTTTCCCGCCGCCGATGTTCGCCTGTTGTGCCAGAAAAGTGCGCAGCGCGATTTCGGCGAAAATTATCTGCAGGAATTTGAAGAGAAAAGCAGCGAGCTGGCCGATATTCCCGACATCTGCTGGCACATCATCGGCCATATCCAATCCAACAAAAGCCGCATTGCCGCCGAACGCGCCCATTGGGTACACACCGTCGACCGTGAAAAAATTGCCCGCCGCCTGAGTGATCAGCGGCCGGAAACTATACCGCCGCTGCAAGTGCTGATTGAAGTGAACATTGGCGGTGAAGACGTAAAACACGGTGTGCCGCCGCAAGAGGAAACGTTGAGCGAACTGGCTTTTCAGGTAGCCTCTCTGCCCAGGCTGAAACTGCGCGGCCTGATGTGCGTGGCGCGGCTGGGCAGCAGCGAAGAAGAGTTGCGCCAGCAGTTTGGCCGCATGAACGAATTGCTGCAATTTCTGCAGGCGCAGGGGCTGGATGTGGACGTGCTCTCCATGGGCATGTCGGACGATTTGGAAACTGCCGTTGCCTGCGGCGCTACCCATGTGCGTATCGGCAGTGCTATTTTCGGGCAGCGGGATTATGGCGAATAAAGGTTTCAGGTAGCCTTTTGCTGCTAGGGGAGGCTACCTGAAAAATGTGCCGTACTGTGTGAAGATTCTGTATTTAATTCGTTGAAGCCGAAGCTTTCAGGTAGCCTATGGTTTCCAAAGCCAGCTTGACAAACATGTTTACCCCACTTTCTGCAGAACAAATTATGGCTAAGCTGCCCAAGCGTGCAGTTGCGGTTAAGCGTTTGGACAAACTGCCGCCTTTGCCTGCAGCGTATTTGTCTTTTTTGCAGCAATGCGAAAGCGTGGAAATCACGCCCGATATCCGGCTTTGGGATTACCCGACCGCGCTTGGCGAAAACCGCCGCCTGGGCAGCGACTATCCCGATGTGGCTGCGCGGTATTGGCTGATCGGCGATGCGGGGCAGGGCGATACCTGGTTCATCGGCAAAGAGAGTGGGAACATTTTGTTTTATGACCACGATCAAGGCGAATACGATGAAGCCGATGCACGGTTTGCCGATATGGGCATCGGATTCATTCCCTTCCTGCAAACGACCTTCCTCTTTCAAGAGCTTGAAGGGCTGTTCGAAACGCAACCGGAACCCGGCCAGCCGATACGGGATGCTTTCAAAACCCGGATGGATACCATTGCACCGGGTTTGTATGAGCAATATCCGTTTGCATATTGGTAGGTAACAGGCTACCTGAAAAGATGCAGATAGGTTTTCAGGTAGCCTGTCGGTAGGTAGATGAGGCTACCTGAAACTTTCCAACCACCACATAAGGAAACATCATGACCATCTATTTTCTCGGCGCAGGCAATATGGCCTCTGCCATTATCGCCGGCATGAGCTGCGCCGGCGGGTTCGATATCTGTGCCATCGACTACAGTGCCGACAAGCTGGCCACGCTTGCGCAGCAATACGGCATTGTCACTGCTGCAGAACTGCCGCCGCTGAATGAGGACGACGTATTGGTGTTGGCGGTGAAGCCGCAAGATATGCAGGCGGCGCTGCAAAAGGTACAAACGGGCGGCGCGCTGGTGTTGTCGATTGCCGCTGGGCTGCCATGCGCGGCTTTGAGCCGCTGGTTGGGCGGTACGCGCCGCATTGTACGCATTATGCCGAACACGCCGGCGCAAGTGGGGCAGGGTGTGGCCGGCTTGTTTGCCGACAGCGGCGCATCCGCTGCCGACCGGGAATTGGCCGACCGTATCATGCGCGCCAGCGGGCAAACTCTGTGGCTGGATAGTGAAGACGGCCTGCACCGCATCACCGGTATCAGCGGCAGCGGTCCGGCCTATGTGTTCTACCTGCTTGAAGCGCTGCAAAACGCTGCAAGGCAGCAGGGTTTCAATGCGGAAGAAGCACGGCAGCTCAGTTTGGCTACTTTCCAAGGTGCGGTGCGGCTGGCTGAGCAGAGCGGAGAAGAGTTTTCCGATTTGCGGCAAAAAGTTACCTCCAAAGGCGGCACCACTTATGCTGCGCTGCAAAGCTTTGAGGCACACGGCGTGGCCGATGCGATTGGCGCGGGCGTGGCCGCCTGTGTGGCGCGTTCGCAGGAATTGGCTGAGCAGTTGGCGGAATAGGGCGGTATGTTTAATCAATTTGTCGCCCTGCTCGCCGATGCGCTGGCCATGCTTCTGTTGGCACGCTGCCTGCTGCAATACGGCCGTTTGAATTATATGCATCCGTTGGCGCAGTTTTGCTGCCGCAGCAGCGACTGGCTGGTGAAGCCGCTGCGCCGCCTGCTGCCGCCCTTGGGCGGTTTGGACAGTGCCTGTATTTTGGCGGCCTGGCTGCTGTATGCGGTGTTATATTTGTTGTTGTCGCTCATCAATCTGCCGGCAGGGATGTTCGGCTGGCAGATCGCGGCAGCTGATGTGTTGCTTGCTGCGCTCGCCCTGACGCGTTCGGCGGCTTATGTGTTGCTTGGCGGTTTGTTGTGGCGCATGGTGCTGTCTTTATCACAGGCGTATTCGCCGCTGGTGGCAGTGCTCAACCGTGTGTATGAGCCGCTGTGCCGCCCGTTTGCCTTTTTGCGTATTGGCCGCTGGGATTTTTCAGGTAGCCTGTTGGCACTTTTGCTGTGGGGTTGGATTAGCTGGGGGCTGCCGGCAATTATCATGCATTTGAATTTTTTGCTCTTGCCATAAGCTGGCGGCTGTTTTATATTCCGCCTTTTTATAAAAGAAGCAGCCGCTGGCGGGAAGGGGCGGTTGGTAGAATTTCACAAAAAGGATAACTCATGGCAAAACTAACCGAGCAAGACATCATCAACTGGAAAGGCCCGGAAGAGGAGTATATGAATGCCGATCAGCTGGCTTTCTTCCGTGAGTTGCTGGTTAAGCTGCAAGATGAGCTGATTCAAAAGGCGGCCGACACCACCGGCCATCTGCAAAACCATGAAGCTGCTCCCGATCCGGCCGATCGTGCCACGCAGGAAGAAGAATATGCGCTGGAGTTGCGCACCCGCGACCGTGAGCGCAAATTGCTGAATAAAATCCAGGCCTCGCTACGTCAGATTGATGAAGGCGAATACGGCTATTGTGTTGATACCGGCGAGCCCATCGGCCTCAAACGCCTGCTTGCCCGCCCTACCGCTACTTTATCGGTGGAAGCGCAAGAGCGGCGCGAGCGCATGAAGAAACAGTTTGCGGATTGATGCTTCAAACCAACAGGCCGGAGAGTGGAAATGCCGGCCTGTTTGGATTGTGCAAAAGCAGCGTGAAAATTAGTTATCTATATAAATCAGGCTGTAGCAAAAAAAGTGTGTTTTGGGGTTTGACAGAATTTAAGAAAGCCGTATAATGCGCGCTTTCTGAATGAGCGGCGAATTAGCTCAGCTGGTTAGAGCAGAGGAATCATAATCCTTGTGTCCGGGGTTCGAGTCCCTGATTCGCCACCAAATTGGGGGTATAGCTCAGTTGGTAGAGCGCTTGCATGGCATGCAAGAGGTCAGCGGTTCGATCCCGCTTACCTCCACCAAATTTCAAAGAGTCGGCTAAAACAGCCGGCTCTTTTTGCATTTTCAGGTAGCCTTTGTATGTTGTGTGGTGTATAAGCACTAGATGCGGCTGCGAACATTCAATATTGGCAGCAAACCCTTGCCTGATGCCGCTTCTCTCAAATCCATGCCAAGCAAAAAATCACCTATATAGGTGGTTTTTTATTGTAGGTAAAGGTGGTAAGATAATTACATTAGAACGATAATGACTCTTTTCGCCCCTGCTGTTTTGGGGATAAGGGTAGGGCGCTTGGAATGCAGTTGATGTTTGAATTTCTAAGTTTTCAGGTAGCCTCAATCCAATCTTGAAACACAAACACACATTCTCATTTGTTGTAAATACAGGAATTACCCAGCAAAAACAAGGAAAAAGTTTTATGGTGCAACAAGCTGGAATCAACTTTGTGGTGGCGCCGGACTACCTGCCCGACCACTTCAGCCATTGGTATCTACTCAGCAGTCATTTGCAGCGCGAAACCGAACTCTCCATCCATTTGCATCTGCCTGCTAATGCTGCAGAAATACAGGAGTTAGCCGAGGGCGGTAAAATGGATATGCTCTATGCCAATGCTTTTGATGCCGTGGCACTGATTAAAGACAAAGGCTATTTGCCGCTGGTGTGTTTGAAAGATAAATTCGATGAAGCCGTAGTGGCCGTATCCGCCGAATCAGAGTATCAAAAAATAGAAGATTTGCCGGTTGATGCGTTGATTAAAACCGGCCCCAATCCTGATATCCGTTGTCTTGGCCTGCGTTTGTTGAAACAGGCTGGGTTGGATGTGGAACAGCTTAAAATCGAAGAAGCCGCCACCTTCCCTCAGGCAGCTTCCGCCCTGATTAGAGGCCAAGCACAGGCCGGTTTCTTTCCGGCCAGCACCTATGCCCACATGAGCAAGCGTACGCTTGAGCAACTGCGCGTGTTGCAGGAAAGCAGTTTTGCCGCCGTAACGCATATGGTGGTGTTGCATCTCGATTTTGCCGAGCAGCAAGAAGCCCTGCGGCAGGCATTTGCCGAGATGGCCGACAAACCCACCGGCAAAACTACGTTGGAAGCATTGGATTTGCCTGCCGGTTTCGCCACCCTCACCCAAGAAGCCGCCGAACAGATGGTGGCCGATGCCGAAGAAAACGGCAAACAGGATGATTGAGCGCGGCCACTGTTTTATGCTTATATCCCAGAGGCCTTTGCGAATACACCGCAGAGCGGCACTTCGCAAAGGCCTCAAATTTTCACACGGAAATTGAATGACTATGCCCCAGCCCACCCCCCATTCCATACTCACCATTATCGGCAAAGACCGCATCGGCATCGTTTACGACGTATCCAAACTCTTAGCCGAACATCAAATCAACATCCTCAATATCAGCCAGCAGCTCATGGGCGAATATTTCACCATGATTATCCTGATGGACACCAGCCGCTGCCCGCAAAGCCGAGAAGAAATGCTGAGCGTGTTCGCCCAAGCCAGTGAGAAGCTGGGCTTGGATATCCGCATGCAAAACGAAGCCTTGTTCAACGCCATGCACCGGATTTAATCTTCAGGCTACCTGAAAGAGCTTCATATAAGGGAATATTTAGGTCTATTCAGTCTGTGCCGTCACCGACAATGCGGTGATTTGGGCAGTCTGGCAAACTTGTAAACCCTATTTGCCAACCATTATCTTCAAATTTAAAAGTAAGCAACGATAATGTCTAGACACAAGATTAGCTTTAATGTAGCCGAAGAGAAATCCGCGCGGTTAGCGGTATTGATTGATGCAGACAATGCATCTGCACAATCTATTAATGCCATCTTGGAGGAAACAGCCAAATTCGGCGAAGCGGTGGTAAAACGTATCTATGGCAACTTTGTTGGCGATAATGGCAAATGGAAAGCTGTTATTAACGAACATGCCATCAAGCCGATGCAGCAGTTTGCTTATACCACGGGTAAAAATGCTACCGACGGCTTCATGATTATTGATGCAATGGATTTGCTTTATACAGATCGGTTTGATGGTTTTTGCCTCGTATCGAGTGATAGTGATTTTACTGCGCTGGCTATTCGGTTGAAGGAGCAAGGCGTAACAGTTTACGGCTTTGGTAAAAAGCAAACACCGGAAGCTTTTCGTAATGCATGCAGCCAGTTTATCTATGTGGAAAATCTGATGCCGGAAGCTGTGGGAAAAATGGCAAATGCTGAGCAATCTAAAAAAGCAGTATTGGTACAAACCACTTCTCATGTTGCAGATACCACAAACCAAATAACAGAAGAGTTGTCGAAAATACCGCTTCCTTTGGAAACCATACATAAAGTTTTTGAACAGTTTGATGATGAGTGGATTACTGCTGCCGCTTTGGGGTCAACTTGGAAACGGTTGCAGGTTGATTTCGATCCGCGTACCTATGGTTGCAAGAAACTTACTGATTTAGTAAAGAAATATTCAGAGATATTCGCATACCAGATGCGCAAAAGTGTTGAGGGGACCCATGGAAATATGTATGTCAAACTCAAAATCTAATCCAACAATATAAAGGCTACCTGAAAATGTCCCTTCACTTTACCGAAATCTTAGAAACCGTCCGCATGGTTGCCGACCAAAATTTCGACGTGCGCACGCTTACCATCGGTATCGACCTGCACGACTGCATTTCGCCCGATATCGACCAACTAAACCAAAATATCTACGATAAAATCACCCGCGTTGGCAAAAACTTGGTTCAGGTAGCCCGCGAGCTGTCGGCTAAATACGGCGTGCCGATTGTAAACCAGCGCATTTCCGTAACGCCCATCGCCCAAATCGCCGCGGCCACGGGTGCAGACAGCTATGTTTCCATTGCGCAAACGCTGGATAAAGCAGCCAAAGCTATCGGCGTGTCGTTTATCGGCGGCTTTTCCGCGCTGGCGCAAAAAGGCATGTCGCCTTCGGATGAAGTGCTGATCCGCTCCATTCCCGAAGCAATGAAAACTACCGACATCGTGTGCAGCTCGGTCAATATCGGCAGCACCCGCGCCGGTATCAATATGGATGCGGTGAAGCTGATGGGGGAAACCATCAAACGCACAGCGGAAATCACGCCCGAAGGTTTCGGCTGTGCCAAAATCGTCGTGTTTTGCAACGCGGTGGACGATAATCCGTTTATGGCGGGCGCGTTCCACGGCGCGGGCGAAGGCGATGTGATGCTGAACGTGGGCGTGTCCGGCCCCGGTGTGGTGCAGGCTGCGCTGGCCGATTGTGCGGGCAAAGATCTGACTGAAATCGCCGGAATCGTGAAGAAAACCGCGTTTAAAATCACGCGGGTTGGCGAACTGATCGGGCAGGAAGCGGCACGCCGTCTGAACATTCCATTCGGCATTTTGGATTTGTCGCTCGCGCCCACGCCCGCCGTTGGCGATTCCGTTGCTCGCATTTTGGAAGCGATGGGCTTGAGCGTTTGCGGTACGCACGGCACCACCGCCGCACTCGCGCTGTTGAACGATGCAGTGAAAAAGGGTGGTATGATGGCTTCTTCTGCCGTCGGCGGCTTGAGTGGTGCGTTCATTCCCGTGTCGGAAGACGAAGGCATGATTGCAGCGGCGGAAAGCGGCGTGCTGACGCTGGACAAACTCGAAGCCATGACCGCCGTATGTTCCGTGGGGCTGGATATGATTGCCGTGCCGGGCAACACCTCAGCCGCCACCATTTCCGGCATCATCGCCGATGAAGCCGCCATCGGCATGATCAACAGCAAAACCACCGCCGTGCGCATCATCCCCGTAACCG
Organism: Eikenella sp. HMSC061C02; assembly: GCF_001809035.1. Lineage (NCBI taxonomy): Bacteria > Pseudomonadati > Pseudomonadota > Betaproteobacteria > Neisseriales > Neisseriaceae > Eikenella > Eikenella sp. HMSC061C02. The sequence continues at coordinate 59,410 of NZ_KV795556.1, read as the reverse complement.
GTAAAGCCGTGGGCGAAAGCGTGGAATTCGGCGGGCTGCTTGGCTACGCGCCGATAATGCCCGTGAAGGAAGGAAGCTGCGAAGTGTTTGTGAACCGCGGCGGACGCATTCCCGCGCCGGTGCAGTCGTTGAAGAATTAAACCGAAGGCTACCTGAAACCTTAGTTTGGTTTTCAAGTAGCCTCAGATATGGATGAAATCATGAGCAGAATCAAACAAGTTTTTCAAAATACCGATGTACATAAAGCCTTGGTTGCCTACATCACCGCCGGCGACCCAAATCTTGAAACCACGCTGGAGCTGATGCACAGCCTGGCTGCCAACGGCGCGGACATCATCGAGCTGGGCGTACCGTTTTCCGACCCGATGTCGGACGGCCCCATCATCCAGCGCGCCGCCGAACGCGCCTTGGCCAACGGAGTAAGCCTGACCGACGTATTGGAAACCGTGCGCCGCTTCCGCCAAAGCAACCAAAGCACACCCGTGGTGCTGATGGGCTACCTGAATCCGATTCACAAAATGGGCTATGAGCCATTTGCCCGTGCTGCCAAAGAAGCTGGCGTGGACGGCGTGCTCACGGTGGATAGCCCGATTGAAACCGTGACCCCGCTGCATAACGCGCTCAAGGCCGCCGGGCTCGACACCATTTTCCTGGTCGCCCCCACCACCGGCGAGGCGCGGATGGCCGAAATTGCCAAGCTGGCTTCCGGCTTCGTGTATTACGTATCGCTCAAAGGCGTTACCGGTTCGGCCAGCCTGAACATCGCCGAAGTGGCGGAAAAAGTGGCCGTGCTGCGCCGCCATGTGCCGCTGCCGATTTGCGTGGGCTTCGGTATTTCCGATGCCGAGAGCGCGCGGCAAATCGCCGCCGTGGCCGACGGCGTGGTGATCGGCAGCCGCATTGTGAAAGAAATCGAAGCCAACCCCGGCCGCGAAGCCGAAGCCGCGGGCAAGCTGGTGAAAAGCCTGAAAGAAGCCATTTGAGGCTACCTGAAAATGACGCGGGACGAATTAATCGGCTTAGGGAAACGCATCTTGGCGGAAGAAGACGATGATGTGCTGGACGGATTGATGGCAGAGTTTGACCGCAATGTACCCCATCCCGAAGGCAGCAGCCTGTTTTTCTACCCCGAAGGGTGGAACGCCCGCAGCGGCGGCCCGGCGGATTACGCGCCCACGGCGGAAGAAGTGGTGGATGCCTGTTTGGCCTACCGCCCGATTTGCCTGTAAAACCGCCGCCCGCAGCCGGGCAAAATCCTTGCGGTCTTTACAAAACTTGCCTAAACCGCCGCTATTGGCTACTATCCCGCCCGGCTGTTGCCCCGAGCGGCAAAGCAAACCTAATTAGGAGCAAATGGAGTAAATCATGAGTTGGCTCGACAAAATCCTCCCCCCGAAAATCAAACGCGAAGACAGCGGTAAATCCGGCGTGCCGGAAGGCCTGTGGCGCAAATGCCCGGCCTGCTCCGAAGTGCTGTATGCCTCCGATTTGGAACAAAACCACCAAGTTTGCCCCAAGTGCAACCACCACAACCCGCTCAGCGCCCGCGAGCGGCTGGATCTGCTGTTAGACGAAGCAGGCCGCGAAGAAATCGGCGCCGAGGTGAAGCCCACCGATATCCTGAAATTCAAAGACAGCAAAAAATACCCCGACCGCCTCAGCGCGGCGCGCAAAGCCACCGGCGAGAACGATGCCTTGGTGGTGATGAAAGGCGAAATGGACGGGCTGCCCGTGGTGGTGGCTGCGTTTGAATTCCGCTTTATCGGCGGTTCGATGGGCTCGGTGGTGGGCGAACGTTTCGCGCTCGGCGTACGCACGGCGGCGGAAAACGGCTGCTCCTTTATCTGCGTGGCCGCTTCCGGCGGGGCGCGGATGCAGGAAGGCCTGAGCTCGCTGATGCAGATGACCAAAACCAGCGCCGTGCTGCACCTGTTGAGCGACAAGCAGCTGCCCTTTATTTCCGTGCTTACTGACCCGACCATGGGCGGCGTTTCTGCCAGCTTTGCCTTTTTGGGTGACGTGGTGCTGGCCGAGCCGAACGCGCTGGTGGGCTTTGCCGGCCCGCGCGTGATCGAGCAGACGGTGCGCGAAAAACTGCCCGAAGGCTTCCAGCGCGCCGAATTCCTGCTGGAAAAAGGCGCCATCGACCAAATTGTGGACCGCCGTGAAATGAAAGCGCGCATTGCCAAACTCATCCGCCTGCTGCGCAATCAGCCGGTGGCGGCTTAGTTGGGAGAGATACGAAGGGAAACAGGCCGGAGCAATCCGGCCTGTTTTGCCGTTTTTGGGGAGGCTACCTGAAACTAGAAAGCTGTTTTCAGGTAGCCTCCCATCAAGCCGCCTGCCTCCGATATAATCCCATCCGTTGTGTGCCGAGGAATGGGCGTGCTTGAGCAACAGTGTAGGCTGCAGGTACGTTGATCAGGCCATGCCTTCGTTTGATGCCAATGCAGCCTTGGCCTTATACCGCCTGCCCGCTGGCCAGTGCCGCGCCGTCTTGGATAAGGTTTTGGCCGAACATTCCTCCCCATCGCGCAAATTGAGCTGGAATGAGCAGGAGCGGATGATTTATTTTGATGCATACAGCCCAAACAAGGCGCCGGATCCGATTCCGGTTAACCTGAATGCCGGGAAATAGGGTGCAGCTGGTCTGAAAAAAGATAAGCTGCCATCAGATCAATTTGCTTGCCCCAAGGAGGTGCGGCAATAGCTGTGCTACACCCGATAAATTAAGGCTACCTGAAACAGAAAAACTGTTTCAGGTAGCCTTTTGCTTGGGTTGCCGGGTTATTCCACCGGTTTGAGGGTGGTCAGGACAGTGTCCCAAATGGCGAAGATTTCCTGCTGGCTGCGTTTGGTGCCGTCGAAGGTTTCGGTACCGAAGGGCATCATCACGAGGAGGTGGTCGCTTTCGCGCTCCCATCTAAGCAGGTAGTGGTTGCCGTCCCAGCGGCTGATTTTTTCGTAGCCGGGCATGCCGTTGATGGTGCGCGGGCCTTGGCGGACGGCGTGGGCGGTGAGCGATTGCATAAAGCCTTTCAAGCCTTCGGTGTCGGGATGGTTGCGGCCGTTGGCGATGGAAGCGCCGCGTGGGTTGCGGCCGTGGGAGATGATGATGTAGGTGTCGTCTTGGCCGGCGAAATAAACGCGGGAGCTGCCTTTAAAGGGGGTATCGCCGTTGTCGGCGAAGAAGCCGTCGGGGATGCATACACCTTGATGTTTAGGTACTTCGTATGGCTGGCGCTCGCGCAGGCGGGAGGTGAGGTCGCGGCGCATTTCATGCGTTGCTTTGTTGAGCAGTGAGCGTTCCTGTTCACGCCAGTTGTTCGGTTCTGTGCCGCCCGGGGTGGGGATTTTTAATTCGCCGTCGGTGTGGAAACCGCCGTTTGGGCCGAGCTTGACGATGAGCTCGGCATCGTAGCGGATGCCGAGACTGGCACTCAGGCGGCTGCCGTCGAACATGGGGGTTTTGCGGGTGAATTGCAGGAAGGCGCGGCCGGGGATGAGCTCTCGCTCGCCGATATAGCCTTCGCCGTGGCCGGTACGCCGATCGAAATAGCGGTTAAATCCGCCTTGCCGCCTTTGGGTGAGGATGACGTTGAGGAAACGCCAATCGTCGGCGTAGTGTTTGATATGCCAGCCGTTGTAGTGGTAGTTTTCAGTTTGGCCTTGGTCTCTTGAGCCGTAGCGTCGCTCGGCGGGCAGACGCAATTGCACACGGCCGGCGCAATAGGGCTGGGCAGTCCAATAGGTGGTGTTGATCATGGAGGTGTCGGTGGGTTGGTCGGCGGTGGGAGGAGGCAGGGGGTTGCCGGCACAGGCAGCGAGCAGCAGGGCGGCGATGGGGAGGAGGATGGGTGTGCGCATGTGGTGTTCCTTTATGTTGGATTAGAGTTTGAGGCTACCTGAAAGTTTCAGGTAGCCTATCGTTGTGTGTATCTGGTAGTACCATCTTAAACACAGTAAAAGGCTACCTGAAAATTTCAGGTAGCCTTTATTGGCTGCGGATTTATTCGGCGGCCGGGGCGGCAGGGGTTTCTGCGGCGGGCGCAGCAGTTTCCGCTGCGGCTTCGGCGGGCTGTTCGGCGACGGCGGCTTCAGCCTCGGCAGCCTGTTGTTCGGCCTGCTTGGCGGCTTGGCGGGCGAGCATTTCCTGCACGGCGGGGTGCTGCTGGGCAATGGCTTGCTCTTCGGGGCTGACTTCGCCTTTGAAACGGTTGTTCAAATCGAAGCGCTTGCCGCCGCGTGCCAGCGATTTGAGGTAGCGCGGACGGCGACAGTGATTAGAAAGCACGCGGACGATCAGGGCGGGGTCGTATTGGGGCAGGGCGGCAACGAGGTCTTTGTCGATGCCTAAGGCCAGGGGTTTGAAGCGTTTGAACACGTCGTATTTGCCGTAGATGTGGTCGGCAATCAGATCGGTTTGCTTTTTCTTGCTCATGGTCTGCACGGCAGATTTAAGGGCGGCTCCCAAGGCGGTTTCTTGTGTCATGGCGGGTTCTCGGTTAGATGGGTAGTGGGTGGATTGTGGCACAGCTTGGCAGTTTTGGCGAACAATCCTTGCGTTTTTGCCGGTTTGTGCGGCTTTGTCTGGCAATAATTGCTATTTTGCCGGACGGCGGGTGTTGCTTTCAGGTAGCCTGAATAGAGTAGATTTTGCTGCTAAAGCTTTTTCTTTCATACTAGGCAGCGAGTTGTATAAGCACAGTCAGTACACGGCCAAACGGGCTAGGCAAGCAAGGTTTTAGTTATTCGGCTTCAGGCAGTTCCATTGCCAGCACGGTTTGGCGCTGGGTTTCGCGGAAATCGGCGAGTTTGGCCGCCAGTGCGGGGTCGTGGTTGGCAAGCAGGGCGGCGGCAAAGAGGGCGGCATTGGCAGCACCGGCTTCGCCGATGGCGAAGGTAGCCACGGGAATACCTTTGGGCATCTGCACGATAGAGAGCAGGGAGTCTTCGCCGCGCAAATATTTGCTGGGCACGGGCACGCCGAGCACGGGCAGGGTGGTTTTGGCGGCCACCATGCCGGGCAGGTGGGCGGCACCGCCGGCGCCGGCAATAATGGCCTGCAGGCCGCGCTCGCGGGCGGTTTCGGCGTATTCAAACATCAAGTCGGGCGTGCGGTGGGCGGAAACCACGCGGGTTTCGTAGGCGATGCCGAATTGTTTGAGCACGACGGCGGCGTGCTGCATCACGGCCCAATCGCTGTTGCTGCCCATGATGATGCCGATTTGAGTCATTTAGTGTTCCTTGTGGTTTGGAGTAAGAGGCTACCTGAAAAATATTGGTCATGGCGCGGCGGCTAAATCAAGCCGTAGGCGCTGAGCTTTTTGCGCAGGGTATTGCGGTTTAGGCCGAGCACTTGGGCGGCTTTGGATTGGTTGCCTTCGCAATGCGCCATCACGCAGCGCAAAAGTGGCAGTTCTACTTGCTGCAACACCATTTGATACACGTCGTGTGCCGGTTGGCCGTCGAGATCGGTAAAGTATTGCTGCAGGCTGTTTTCGATGCAAGTAGTGATATGGCTGTTCTGACGGAGCATTTTGCTCTCCTTTTATTATTGTGGTGTAAAAATGAGGGTGGCAAACCGGCACATGGTGCGGCAGCGGGTATTGCCAGCTTCCCTTCGTGCGGTTTGCGATGTTTCAGGCCTGCCGCCAGGGGCAGGGCCAGTATTCGTGTTGTTCGGACTGTGCGGCCAAAAAGGCGGCCAGCCCGTTGTATTGCGCTTCGGCACTCTCCAGCGCGTTGAGGCGACGGCGTTCGGCCTCGCCTTCCGGCAGGTCGGCCAGATACCAGCCGATGTGTTTGCGGGCAATGCGCATGCCGGCTACTTCGCCGTAGAAACTGTACATGGCACGGATATGGCCGAGCAGGGCTTCGGAGGCTACCTGAAAAGGCAGCGGCGGCGGCAGGCTGCCGTGCGCGAGGTAGTGCGCCACATCGCGAAACAGCCAAGGCCGGCCTTGGGCGGCGCGGCCGATCATCACGCCGTCGGCACCGGTTTCGGCCAATACGCGCGCGGCTTTCTGCGGGCTGTCGATATCGCCGTTTACCCACACGGGAATGCTCAGGCGGCGTTTGGCTTCAGCAATCAGGCCGTATTCGGCCTGGCCGCGATACATTTGGGTGCGGGTGCGGCCGTGGATGGCGATGGCGGCAATACCGGCGTCTTCTGCCATGCGGGCAATGGTGAGGATGTTTTTGTGTTCGTCGTGCCAGCCCAGCCGTGTTTTGAGCGTAACCGGCACGTCCACCGCGCGCACCACGGCATGTAAAATTTCGGCCACCAAGGGCTCGTTTTGCAGCAGGGCACTGCCAGCCTGCACCTGGCATACTTTCTTGGCCGGACAGCCCATATTGATGTCGATGAGCTGCGCGCCCTGTGCCACGTTGTAGCGGGCAGCTTCGGCCATTTGAGCCGGGTTGCTGCCGGCAATCTGCACGGCAATCACCCCGCTTTCGCCGCTGCGGTCGATGCGGTTGAGGGTTTTGCGCGTGTTTTGCAGATCGGGGTTGCTGCTGATCATTTCGCCCACTGTCCAGCCGGCGCCGAATTGCCGTGCCAGCATACGGAACGGTTTATCGGTGATGCCGGCCATCGGCGCGAGCGCCACGGTGGGGGAAACAGTGTAGGGGCCGATTTGCATAAAGCTGAACTGCTGTAAATTGGGAATTGTACATTTTTTAGACAAAGCCTCCAAGTGCGGCGGCGGTTGTCGGAACGGGCATGCTTATTTACAATGCGTGCCGTTATTGTTTTTCAGGTAGCCTGCGATTGCGAAGAAGGCTACCTGAAAGTTTCATTTGAATAGCGTGTTACAGAATTAAATAAAGAGATTACGCAATGGGAACAAAAATGAATAAAACCTGTTTGGGCGGACTGTTGCTGGCACTTATGCTGAGTGCTTGTGCGCAGCCGCAGGCACAGGTGCAAACGCCGCCGGCCGGGCAGCCGGCTTGGGCGGAGCAGGTGAGCAAGGCGGCTAATCTGTATCGGGTGGATGACAAACTCTACCGCAGCGAGCAGCCGGTGGCAGAAGATGTGGCGCTGTTGCAATCTTTGAATGTGAAAAGCGTCGTGAATCTGCGCTACTTCAATCGTAGCGGCGACCGCAAAGTATTGGCCGACCGGGGTATCGCGCTGTTCAACCGCCCGTTGCTCACTTGGCGGATTACGCCGAAACAGGTGGCCGAAACGCTATATTTGATTGAACAGCAGCAGGCTGAAGGGACGGTGTTGATCCATTGCTACCACGGCGCCGACCGCACCGGCCTGATTGCCGGCATGTACCGCATCATCTACCAGGGCTGGACGGTGGAGCAAGCCAAAAACGAAATGCGCCACGGCCCCTACGGCTTCCACAGCATCTGGCGCAATATCGAGGATTTGTTTACCGAAGAGAACGTGCGCCAAGTGCGGACGCATTTGCAGCAGTTGCGTTCGCAGCCTAAATAGCCGAAAAATAAGTTTTCAGGTAGCCTAATATGCGCGCAGCCTATTGCCTTAATGGACGTTTTTAAGTACAATTCGCCGCTTGTCTGTAGTATAGGCAAATTCCCTATACCCGCTTTTTAAAGGAAAAATCATGAAACCTGAGATTCATCCCGACTACCACGAAGTCAATGTTACCTGCTCTTGCGGCAACAAATTTATCACTAAATCTGCCATGAGCAAAACCGAATTCAACATTGAAGTTTGCTCCGAGTGCCACCCGTTCTACACTGGTAAACAGAAGATCGTGGATAGCGCCGGTCGTGTGGACAAATTCAATCAGAAATACGGCAATATGTTCCAACGTTAATTTGCTGCCGTGTTTCCCCGAGGCTGCCGAAAGGCAGCCTTTTGTTTTGACTGAAAATAGCTTGAACTGGCAGGAAATAGATGCCCAACAGGCTGAATATGGCAGAAATGAAAAGTTTTGACTGAAGCAGTTGGAAAATGGCATAGACAGGCCATATTTAGCAGAGTATTGCAGGTTGGCACATAAGATGCTACCTGAAAAACAGCATTAAATTTTTTTGCCACGCCACACCATGAGCCGCGCCGTTTCCATCACCACCTACAATATCCACAAAGGCATGTCGCCGTTAAATCGGCGGCTACAACTGCCGCAAATGGTCGATGCCCTGCAACATCTCGATACCGACATCCTGTTTTTGCAGGAAGTGCAGGGCGTGCACCACAAACGGCAGCAGAACGTGCCCGAATTTCCTGCCGAGCCACATGGCGAAGTGATTGGCCGGCAGCTCGCTTTTGCCTGCAGCTACGGCCAAAACGCCACCTATGCCGGCCGCCACCACGGCAACGCCATCCTCAGCCGCCTGCCGCTGCAGATGCGCACTAATCTAAACGTATCGGTAAACCGGCTCGAACAACGCGGCGTACTGCATTGCGAAATTCAACCACCCGGCTGGGATAGGCCGCTTATCTGCCTCTGCGTACACCTCAATCTGCGTGAGGCTGACCGCAAACGGCAATACCGCACCATTGCTGACTATATCGAACACCAGATTCCATCCGATGCCCCGCTGATTCTCGCTGGCGACTTCAACGACTGGCGGCAACGCTCATGCAGCCGCTTCGGTCAACTGCTTGGTTTAGACGAAGCTTTCGCCCATCTTTCTGCCGGACGGCCGAAAACCTTCCCTGCAAGAATGCCGATACTCAGCCTAGACCGCATCTACACCCGCCATCTCACCGTATTAAACGCGGTAAGCCATCAAGGTTTACCATGGCAACAACTCTCCGACCATCTACCGCTCTCAGCTGTGGTTGAGCCGAAGTGGTAGGGATTAATAACAAAAGGCTACCTGAAATGGTTTCAGGTAGCCTTTGCACATTCCCTAGCAATCGCAATCAAGCCGCAGGCGTTTTGTCTTGCTGGCCTTTGATGATGCTCATACCGGCGGAGACGAGACCGCCGATGTCGGCCACGTTGGCGGGCATAATCAGGGTGTTGCCTTCTTTGGCCAGTTTGGCGAAGGCGTCTACGTATTGTTCGGCCACTTTCAGATTAACGGCTTCGTTGCCACCGGGCTGGTTGATGGCGTCGGCCACCAGGCGGATGGCGTCGGCGCTGGCTTGCGCCACCAGTTTCAGGGCTTCGGCTTCGCCTTGGGCGCGGTTGATGCGGGCCACTTTTTCGCCTTGCGAGGCGTTGACGGCGGCTTGGGCTTCACCTTCGGATTTTTTGATTTCGGCTTCACGCTCGCCCGAAGCAAGGTTGATTTGCTCGATTTTTAGGCCTTCGGATTGGGCGATGCGGGCGCGTTTTTCGCGTTCGGCGGTGATTTGCGCCTGCATGGCACGCAGGATTTCCTGCGGCGGCACGAGATCTTTGATTTCGTAGCGCAATACTTTCACGCCCCAAGATACGGCGGCTTCGTCGAGCGAGGCGACCACGGTGCGGTTGATGTCGTCGCGCTCTTCAAAGGTTTTGTCCAGTTCCATGCGGCCGATGACGGAACGCAGGGTGGTTTGCGCGAGCTGGGTGATGGCGGTGATGTAGTTGCTGGAGCCGTAGGAGGCGAGTTTGGCGTCGGTTACTTGGAAGTAGATGATGCCGTCTACGGTGAGCTGGGTGTTGTCGCGGGTGATACACACCTGGCTGGGCACATCGAGCGGGATTTCTTTGAGCAGGTGCTTGTAGGCCACGCGGTCGAGGAAGGGGATGAGGAAGTTGAGGCCGGGGTTGAGCACGGCGTGGAAGCGGCCGAGCCGCTCCACCACATAGGCTTCCTGCTGCGGCACGACGGTGAAGGCTTTAAAGCCGAATACAACGATAACGGCAAATAGGATTGCCAGGGTAACGATATCCATCAGTTTTCCTCCAGAGGTTGCAAAATCAGGATGTTGCCGGATTTCCCGGCGATGCGGGCGGCTTGACCGGCCTGCGCGGGGAAGGGAGCTTCGGCCTGCCAATAGGTGCCGCGATATTGCACGAGCCACAGGCTGCCGGATTGGGGTTGGTGCAGCAGCACGGTGTTGCCGATGTCCAAATCGCCTTCGGCATCGGCGGCGTGGGTGCGGCGGTTGCGCCGGATGCGGTACACGGCGGCGATGCCGGCTGCGGAAAGCAGCACGGACACCAGCAGCGATACGCCGCTGCCCGCACCGAGCCAGGCGGCCACGCCTGCACCGAGCAGGGCGATGCTGGCCACCAGCAGGTAGAACGTGCCGCTGAACATTTCGAGAACGAACAGGGCGGCTGCGGCGATAAACCAATACCAATAGTGCATGGGCGGCTCCTTTCTTGTGTGGGCGGGGCTTGAGCTTTGCTGAAACTCTGCTTGGGCTATACCAAGACATTGTTTAAGGTAGTTTCAGGTAGCCTTTAGCCTGCCGGATGAGGCTACCTGAAAACGGCCTGCTCAAAGTTTTTATTACTTTTGGCCGGGTTTTAACTTTGTTGAAGCAGAGGCGTTGGCTTTGTAGAAACGCTGTTTCACTCGTTTCAGGTAGCCTTTGGATGGTTGGTAAGGCTACCTGAAAAGCTCAGCTGCATCGAAGTTAATATTGTGCAGGCCAGCTCAGCCTATGCTTGCGCTTCCTGCAAACGGGGCAGGGCGGCAGTAAGGTCGATGCCGGCAGCGGCGGCGGTTTGCAGCAGTTGGCGCGGGTCTGCGCCTTGGGCGGCCTGCCCCATGGCCCACAAGAAGCTGCTGCGGGTGCCGCTGCGGCAGTAGGCGAGGGCAGGCGCGGGGTGGTCGGCCAGGTGTTGGGCAAATTGTGCGGCTGCGGCGGCATCGATTTGCGGCATCAGCATGGGCTGGTGAATAACGTGCCGGATACCGGCTTCGGCCGCCCAGTGGAGGATTTGCTCGAAGCTGGGCTGACCGGGCTCTTCGCCGTCGGGGCGGTTGCAGATGATGGTTTGCACGCCGGCGGCAGCGGCGGCAAGGATGTCTTGGCGGCTGATTTGCGGAGAAACAAACAGGCCGGGGGCAAGGGTGGGGAAGGGGGCTTGGTTTGACATGATTTTCCTTGGTTATGAATGGTTTGGTTTGGCTCGGACGAGCTCGATGGATTCTTTGGCAGTGAGGTGGTCGATTTCTAAAACCATCACTTTCACGTAATCAAAATGTTTGCCGATATAGGGCAGGAGGCCGTTTTGGCTAGGAGAGTATTTGTGCCCCACGGCTTCGAGCGCAGCCTGTTTTTCGGCGGGGTCGGTAACGGTACGTACCGTGCCGAACACGATGGCGCTGCGGAAATAAGTGGTGAATTCCTGCGGCACGATGTCGTTGAGATCCACCACGCAGAAGGAAACGTGGCTGTCGCGCGCGAGCAGCTCGTGTTTGTGGCCTGCGGGCGCGCCGTGCAGGATAATTTTGCCTTCGTGGTAAACATAGCTGATCGGCACGGCGTAGGGATAGCCGTTGTCGCCGTGTAGCGCGAGTACGCCGGATTTGCCGCGCTGCAAAATGGCGATGGCTTCTTCGTTGGATAGCTGCTGGTTTGCGTGCTTCATTTCTCTGAAAGACATGATTTTCTCCTCCGTTCAGCTTAGGCAGGCCGGTTTCAGGTAGCCTTTTGCCCGCAGGGGAATGATACCAAATTCCACGCCCAAATGCTGGGCTCAAACGGCATGGAGGTTACCTGAAAATAGAGCGGCGGCAGGGCATGGCGTTTGGTTTGCAGGCGGCGTGGGCGGTTATATAATGGCAGCTGTTTCCCCTGTCTGCTTACTTAAGGAGGTTGCTATGCACAAACCGCCGTTTGCCCGCACCATTTTGCTGGCCTTATTGTCTGTATCTGCCCTGCCTGCGTTGGCAGACAATGCTCAGCGCGTTCATCAGACCTGTTCGCGTTATTTGGACGAACAGCCAGATTATTATGAATCCCGAAGTGCCCGCTTCAGCTTACGCGCCATGCCGCAGGCAGCGGTGAAGAGTGCTGCCCCCGCAGATTTGTCGGCCAATGCCGCACCAATGGCTGAGGCTGCTGTTGGCTCCGTGGCCACTCGCCAAATGGCTCCACCGCGCCAAAACACCGAGCGCTACGGCCATTATGAGCCCAACCCTGTGCATGCCGTGGCTGAGCAGCCCGTTTCCACCTTCAGCATTGATGTGGACACCGGCAGCTACGCCAACATCCGCCGCTTCCTCACCCAAACCGGCCGCCTGCCGCCCGCCGATGCCGTGCGCATTGAAGAAATCATCAACTATTTCGACTACGGCTACGCCAAGCCTACCGACGGCAAACCCTTCGCCGTGCACACCGAAACCGTGGATTCCCCCTTCCGCAGCGGCGCCAAGCTGATCCGCATCGGCATTCAGGCCAAAGAAGTGAGCCAGGCCGCGCTGCCGCCGGCCAACCTCGTGTTCCTGGTGGACGTGTCCGGCTCCATGTATAGCCGCGACAAACTGCCGATGGTGAAATACACCCTCTGCACCCTCGCGCACCAAACCCGCGCCCAAGACCGCATCACCCTCGTTACCTATGCCGACGGCAACAAAGTCGTGCTGCCGCCCACCCCCGGCAACCAGCGGCAGAAAATCCTCGCCGCGCTCGACAGCCTGAAGGCAGGCGGATCTACCGCCGGTGAAAATGCCATCCAACAGGCCTATCAAGCCGCCCAACGCGCCTATATCCGCAACGGCATCAACCGTATCCTGCTCGCCACCGACGGCGATTTCAACGTGGGCATCACCGATTTCAACACCCTGCGCAGCATGGTGGCCGAAAAACGCAAAAGCGGCATTTCGCTCACCACGCTCGGCTTCGGCAGCGGCAACTACAACGAACGGCTGATGGAGCAGCTGGCCGATGCCGGCGACGGCAACTACAGCTACATCGACAGCCCCGAAGAAGCGCAGAAAGTGCTGCACCGCCAGCTCTCCTCCACGCTCGCCACCGTGGCGCAAGACGTGAAAATCCAAGTGGAATTCAACCCCGCCACCGTGAAGGAATACCGCCTGATCGGCTATGAAAACCGCATGCTCGCCCGCGAAGACTTCAACAACGACCAAGTGGACGCAGGTGACATCGGCGCCGGCCACAACGTTACCGCCCTGTATGAAATCATCCCCGCCGGGCAAACCGGCTGGCTGCCGGAAAGCCGCTACCAGGCCGCGCCTGCCGCCAACGATAAAGCCGCCAGCGAATACGCCTTCATCAACCTGCGCTACAAACTGCCCGGCCAAAGCAACAGCATCCTCATCAACCGCCCGGTGGCCGTGGGCAGCAAACCGCTCGCCCAAGGCAGCAACGCCACCCGCCAGGCCGTGGCCGCAGCCGCCTTCGGCGAACTCTTGCGCGGCGGCAAATACAGCGGCAACTTCGGCTGGCCGCAAACCCTCGAGCTGGCCCGCAACGCCCAATTCCCCGACCGCCACGGCCTGCGCCGCCAGTTTGTGCAGCTGATTGAGAAAGCGCAACAGCTCAGCAGCAAACCGCAATAAGGTTGCAGGTAGCCTTTATCTCCCTTAAAGGCTACCTGAAAATTAAAACTGGTAGGTTGAATACTCATGCCCTGCAAGCATGTTGTGGGGCGGTTTTCTGTTTGCCCCTATATTTTCAGGTAGCCCCTATCCCGAACAAACAAAGGAACTCCCATGCCCATTTCCCCCAGCATTTTCAAAGCCTACGATATCCGAGGTATCGTCGGCCAAACCCTCACCGAAGAGGCTGCCGAGCAAATCGGCCGCGCCATCGCTACGCGTGCCGCCCGGCAAGGCCTGCGGCAGATTGCCGTGGGGCGCGACGGCCGGCTCAGCGGCCCGGCATTGCAAGCGGCGCTGATGCGCGGGCTCACCGCAGGCGGGCTGGAGGTGGCCGATGTGGGCATGGTGGCCACGCCCATGCTGTATTTCGCCGCCGTGCGGCATTGTTCCGGCAGCGGTGTGATGATTACCGGCAGTCACAACCCGCCCGATTACAACGGCTTCAAAATGATGCTCAGCGGCAATACCCTGGCCGGGGACAGCATTCAAGAGTTGCGCGGTATCATCGAAGCGCAGGATTTTGTTTCAGGTAGCCCGCAAGGCGGCGTGCGCAGTTTGGATGTGGCAGAAGAGTATATTCAACACATTGCCGGCCATATCCGTCTGAAGCGGCCGTTGAAAATCGCCGTCGATGCCGGCAACGGCGTGGCCGGGGCGTTTGCCGGGCGGCTGTATCATGCGCTGGGTTGCGAAGTGGAAGAACTGTTTTGCGAAGTGGACGGCCATTTTCCCAACCACCATCCCGACCCCGCCAAGCCCGCCAATCTGCAAGACCTCATCCGTGCCGTGCAGGCCGGAGAGGCCGAAGTCGGCCTGGCTTTCGACGGCGACGGCGACCGCCTCGGCGTGGTAACCCGCAGCGGCAGCATCATCTATCCCGACCGCCAGCTGATGCTGTTTGCGCAAGATGTGCTTGGGCGCAACCCCGGCGCGAAAGTGATTTACGACGTGAAATCCACCCGCCTGCTGGCGCCGTGGATTAAGCAGCACGGAGGCGAACCGGTGATGAGCAAAACCGGCCACAGCTTCATCAAAGCCGCCATCAAGCAGCACGGCGCGCTTTTGGCGGGCGAAATGAGCGGGCATGTGTTTTTCAAAGAACGCTGGTTCGGCTTCGACGACGGCCTCTATGCCGGCGCGCGCCTGCTGGAAATCCTTTCAGCCAGCCCCAACCCCAGCGCCGTACTGGAAGCCTTGCCGGAAGGCGTGTCCACTCCCGAATTGAATATCGCCCTGCCCGAAGGCGCCGACGGCCACGCGCTGATTGCCGATTTGGCTCAGGCCGCCCGGTTTGACGGCCTGCAAGAGCTGATTACCATCGACGGCCTGCGCGCCGAATTCGCCGACGGTTTCGGCCTGCTGCGCGCTTCCAATACCACGCCGGTGCTGGTGTTGCGCTTCGAGGGCGATAACCCGGCCGCACTGGCGCGGATTCAGGCGCAGTTCAAAACCCTGGTGGAACAGCACGGCGGCTTGCAGTGGCCGTTGTGAAACCGAGCCGGATAGAGCAAACCGCACCGTGGCAATACGGTGCGGTTTGGTTTTCAGGTAGCCTGATCGTGTTAGGCACACGCCGGCTAGGGTTTTCTGTATTCAATACTGGATTGTGCCGTTTGCGGTTTGCTGCACGGTGCTGCTGCCCGGGCTGTCGAACACGGGCTCGGGGCTGCCTGCTTTTTCATAGGCGGCGGCGCGTGCCATTGCGGGAACGGCCAGGGTTTGTTCGTTTTGCTGCAACGATACTTCCACCACGCGGTAGCCGCTGCCGCCCATGCTGCGGCTGAGGGTGTCGGCGCGTTTGCGGAAGTTCTGCAGGGCTTCGATGGCAAGGCTTTCTTCAATTTGGCGGCGGCTTTCCGGCTTGAGCGAGAAGCCGATGTCGTTGATGGCGGCTTCGTTACTGCTTTCGGCAATCAGCTTGCCGATGGCTTGGAAATCGCTGCCGGAAACGCGCAAGACGGCGATGTCTTCCCAAGGGCGTGCGCCGTTGCGGTAACTTTGGTAGGCGTGGCGGCTTTCCAGCTCCACTTCTGCGCCGGAGAGGCGGCGGGCGCGGCTTTGCAGGATGTTTAAGCGGCGCGTGGTTTCGGCGGCAGCCTGGGCGGGATTGGCGTGGGTGGAGGAAACTTTCAGGTGCACGGTCATCCAATTGTTGGGCACGGTGCGGCTGGCGGTTTCGCTGAATTTGAGCAGGTTGTAGTTGAGCGGCTCGGCGAGTGCAGGGGCAAGGCTGAGGCCGGCCAGCAGGGCGGGCAGGAGGAGGGCGATTTTCTTCATAAGCGTTTTCCTGTGGATTGGGGCAGGGTGATTATAGGGAACAGCCATGCCGAAGGCTACCTGAAAACACTTCGGGTTTGCCTGCGCTCAGGTTTTCAGGTAGCCTTGCGCGCCATCTGATTGTGAATAAGGAAATGCCGTGATTACTGTGAACACTTTGCGCAAAATGAAGCGCGAGGGCGAGAAAATCGCCATGCTCACCTGCTACGAAGCCAGCTTTGCCGCGCTGATGGATGCGGCGGAAGTGGATATGCTGTTGGTGGGCGATTCGCTGGGCATGACGGTGCAGGGGCAGAAATCCACCCTGCCGGTGAGCCTGGCCGATATGTGCTACCACACGGCGGCGGTGGCGCGCGGCAGCAGCAATGCGCTGATCGTGAGCGATTTGCCGTTTGGCGCCTACCAGCAGAGCAAGGAGCAGGCTTTTGCCGCTGCGGCCGAACTGATGGCGGCAGGGGCGCATATGGTGAAGCTGGAAGGCGGCGCCTGGATGGCGGAAACCACCGAGTTTCTGCAGTTGCGCGGCATTCCGGTGTGCGCGCACATCGGGCTCACGCCGCAGTCGGTGCATGTGTTTGGCGGCTATAAGGTGCAGGGCAAGGGCGATGTGGCGGCGCAGGCGTTGCTGAACGATGCGCTGGCGCACGAAAAAGCCGGCGCGGCAGTGGTGCTGATGGAATGCGTGCCTGCCGCTCTGGGCAAACAGATTACCGAAACGCTGGCCTGCCCCACCATCGGCATCGGCGCAGGTGTGGATTGCGACGGGCAGGTGCTGGTGATGCACGATATGCTCGGCGTGTTCCCCGGCCAAACGGCGAAGTTTGTGAAAAACTTCATGCAGGGGCAAGATAGCATTCAGGCGGCAGTGGCGGCTTATGTGCGCGAAGTGAAGGAGAAAACCTATCCTGCGCCGGAGCATACCTTCGCAGCTTGAGGCAGACTAATCAAGTGAGGCTACCTGAAAGCCTCAGCCAAACCATTTCCAATCAATAAAGAAGATAGAGTAACCATGCCGCACCGCACCCCCCGCCGGCAGAAAATCGCCCGGCTTGTGCACGACCACGGCTTTATGTCGGTGGAAGAGCTGGCGCGCAGCCTAAGCGTGACCCCGCAAACCATCCGCCGCGACATCAACGTTTTGTGCGAACACAATATTCTGCGCCGCTACCACGGCGGCGCCGCACCCGG
Organism: Eikenella sp. HMSC061C02; assembly: GCF_001809035.1. Classification (NCBI taxonomy): domain Bacteria; kingdom Pseudomonadati; phylum Pseudomonadota; class Betaproteobacteria; order Neisseriales; family Neisseriaceae; genus Eikenella; species Eikenella sp. HMSC061C02. Next base: position 42,499 of record NZ_KV795556.1, on the reverse strand, counting down.
CAGCAGCGTGCAAAACGAAGACTACGACACGCGCAAAAACAAGCTGCAAAGCGAAAAAGCCCACATTGCCGACCTGATTGCCGAGCACATACCCGACAATGTTTCCCTGTTTATGAGCATCGGCACCACCATTGAAGCCGTGGCGCTCGCGCTGGTGAAAAACCATAAAAACCTGTGCATCATCACCAACAATATCCACGTTGCCTCCATCGTGTCCGGCCGGCCGGACTACACCGTCATCATCACCTCCGGCGTGGTGCGGCCGGTGGACGGCGGCATCACCGGCGTGGCCACCATCGATTTCATCAACCAATTCAAAGTGGATTACGCCATCCTTGGCGCCTCCGGCATCGAAGCCGACGGCTCGCTGCTCGATTTCGACTACAAAGAAGTGAGCGTGATGCAGGCCATGATGGCCAACGCCCGCCACTGCTACCTGGCCGTGGACCACAGCAAATTCGGCCGCAACGCCTTGGTGCGCATAGGCGACGTAACCGAATTTCACGCCCTGTTCACCGACGAGCCGCCCAGCGCCGGCCTGTGCAAGAAACTGGACGACGCGGGCGTGCGCTGGCATCTGGCGGCCAAAGAAGGGGAAGAATAGGGCGGCAGGCTACCTGAAAGAGGCTCGGCATCAATTTTCAGGTAGCCTTTGATTAAGCCGATGCGGCTACCTGAAAGCCAAGTTTCAATAAAGCGAAAATGCCGTTTGATGATTGGAAAAACGGTATTTATGCCGCAAGAAACTGGCGGCTGCACCAGCTTTGCAGTATATTTTGCCTAAATTGATTTTGTTACGGAGAACACACCATGTCGATATTGAAAAGGCCGGAAGAAGTGATTATGGCGGTGCTGGGCGCGCTGTTTGTGGTGCTGACTTATGCGGCGGCATCCTATTTCGGCGCGCAGGGGCAAACCGCGCTACTGGTGGCGGCGCTCACGTTGATTGTGCTGCTGCCGGCGTTTTTGCTGTGGCAACGCAACCGCGCGGCCTGGCTGTGGCCCTGCCTGCTCGGCCTGCTGGCCGCTTGCTGGTGGCCGTATTTCGATGCCCGCGGCGAACAATCGCTACCGGTGGGCTTGTTGCAGCAGGATGCCGCAGCTGCGGTTTCAGCCCTGCCTTGGTATGCGGGCTGGACGTTTAAGCTGATCTTCGCCGCGCTGCCGGTGCTGGCGGGGTATGGCTGGATGGTGTATCGGCGCTATTATCGGAAGAAAACACCGGTGTAAACATAGCAGGAATTGGAATAGGAAAAAGGCTACCTGAAGTTTTCAGGTAGCCTTTGCTGATGCTGGCAAGCTTATTTCAGCGGCTGCATATTCATCACTTCCATCAGGAAGTTGGTGAACGCGGGGTTAGCCGGGCGGTTTTGCATATTGGGCCAACGTTGCTGCCAGCCTTGCAGCGCGTTGCGCACGAAGATTTTAGATTGTTCGGGCGTAATACGGCCTTGTTGGCTTTGTACGGCAGAGCGCAGGTAGACTTCATACATGCTGTCGTCCACGCTGTTGCGGCCAACCAAGTTGATGCGGAAGCGGTTGAGCTGCTGCGCGGCCTGGGTTTTGGTCATGCGGCCTTTGTTTACTTCGTAGCCCAAACGGGTGGCCTCATTACGGATTTTAGCCACATCGCCCCAGTGGCTGGCAGCTAGGGTGTACCGGGGTGAGGCCTGTGTGTTTTGGCGTGTGTTGTTGGGGGAAGAAATGAGGTTACAGCCGCCGAGCAGGCCGGCAACGAGGAGGATGGGGATATATTTTTTCATGTTTTGACTTAAGGTAACAGTTCCATTAATGCGGTTAACTATAGGGAAAATCGAGCGTCGGGGCAAGTTTTTGGCGGCTTTCCCGACAAATTTACAACACGCTGGCAGATTAGAGATGCAAGAAAAGCCGCATGGCTGCGGCTTTTGGCGTTGGATTGCCTTAGGAGGCGAGGTCTTCAAACAGCGGGGTGGAAAGATAGCGTTCGCCGTTGGAAGGCAGCACCACTACGATGAGTTTGTCTTTGTTTTCCGGTTTTTTCGCCAGCTCCAAGGCAGCCCAGATGGCGGCGCCGGAAGAGATGCCCACCAAGAGGCCTTCTTTGGCGGCGGCATCGCGGGCGGTATCGAAGGCGGCTTGGTTGGCCACGGTAATCACGCCGTCGTAGATTTCGGTATTCAGGGTTTGCGGCACGAAGCCTGCGCCCAAGCCCTGAATCGGGTGCGGGCCTTTTTCGCCGCCGCTCAATACGGGGGAGGCGGCGGGCTCAACTGCATAGGCTTGCAGTGAGGGTTTGTGTTTTTTCAGCACTTCGCCCACGCCGGTGAGCGTGCCACCGGTGCCCACGCCAGAAACGAAAATATCAACTTGGCCGTCGGTGTCGCGCCAAATTTCTTCGGCGGTGGTGCGGCGGTGGATTTCGGGGTTGGCAGGGTTGTCGAACTGGCGCGGCATAAAGTATTGGCCGGGGTTGGCGTCTACCAGTGCTTGGGCGCGGGCGATGGCGCCGGGCATGCCTTCTGCGCCGGGGGTGAGGATAAGCTCGGCACCGTAGGCGCGCAGCAGCATTTTGCGCTCTTTACTCATGGTTTCCGGCATGGTGATGACCAGTTTGTAGCCCAAGGCGGCGCAAACCATAGCCAGGCCGATACCGGTGTTGCCGCTGGTGGCCTCCACAATAATGGTGTCGGGTTTGATTTGGCCGGCTGCTTCGGCGGCGCGGATCATGGAGATGGCAATGCGGTCTTTCACGCTGCTGCCGGGGTTGAAGTATTCCAGTTTGGCGGCTACTTTGCCGGGCAGGCCTTCGGTGAGGCGGTTGAGGTAAACCAGCGGGGTGTTGCCGATTAAATCAACGATGTTGTTGGCGATATTGCTCATTAGGTGCTCCTGTGAAGTGTGAATTGGATACGGTGCGCATGATAATGGCAAAGCCGCAGGCAAACAAATAATTTGTTTTTGTATCTTTATATTAAAAAGGCATATGCAATGGCGGTATTTCGCATGAAGTTTGGATAAATCATGAGACAAACCCGTCGGAAATCTTTAAAATACGCCGTTTCCCAGCAGTAGATTAACTCTAAAGTGACACACTCATGACCTACGCCAAAATCCTCGGCACCGGCAGCTACCTGCCGGCCAAAACACTCAGCAACCACGACCTGGCCAAAATTGTAGACACTTCAGACGAGTGGATTACCACCCGTACTGGCATCAAAACCCGCCATATCGCCGCCGACAACGAAAAATGCAGCGACTTGGCTGTAGCCGCCGCGCAAAACGCGCTGGAAGCCGCAGGGGTGGATGCAGCCGAAATTGATTTGATTGTCGTGGCCACTTCCACGCCCGATATGCAGTTCCCCGCCACTGCCACCATCGTGCAGCAGAAGCTCGGTATCAGCGGCTGCCCCGCGTTCGACGTGCAGGCCGTGTGTGCCGGCTTTATGTATGCCATCACCACCGCCAATGCCTACATTAAAAGCGGTATGGCCAAAAAAGCCTTGGTCATCGGCGCCGATGTGTTCAGCCGCATCATGGACTGGACCGACCGCCGCACCTGCGTGCTGTTCGGCGACGGCGCCGGCGCCGTGGTGCTCGGTGCATCCGACGAGCCAGGCATCCTGCACAGCAAACTCTTGGCCGACGGCAACTACGGCTACCTGCTGCAAACCCCCGGCCAGATTGCCAACGGTGCTGTTTGCGGCACACCGTTTTTACAGATGGACGGCCCCGGCGTATTCAAATTCGCCGTGAAAGCGCTGGCCAAAGTGGCCGAAGACGTGATTGCCGAAGCCGGCCTCACTCCTGAGCAAATCGATTGGCTGGTGCCGCACCAGGCTAACTACCGCATTCTGGAAAGCACCGCCAAACACCTCAAGCTCGGCATGGACAAAGTGGTGCTTACTGTGCAGGATCACGGTAACACCTCCGCTGCCTCCATCCCCCTCGCCCTCGACTGGGGTGTACGCCAAGGCAGCATCCAGCGCGGCCATACCCTGCTTTTGGAAGGCATCGGCGGCGGCTTCGCCTGGGGTGCGGTGCTGGTGAAATATTAAGCTTGCAGCTGCCTGTTAGCACTAAGAAAGGCTACCTGAAACTTTCAGGTAGCCTTTTGGTTTCCAAACAACGCTTCCACAGGCTGTCTGAGTATGAAGTGCGACGCTATAGGTGCGTCGGCAGACAAGGCTGTGCGGCTTTGTAGTAAAATCTGCCGTTTTGTTTTCAGGTAGCCTTTACCATGATGAAGATAATGCGCTCGCCCGTTTCCCTGTTTGCACTCAATATTGTGCTTACGCTGTATTTGTTTGCATTAAACCTGTTTTCCAATCATGGAATGGTGGAAATTCAAGCAGCGGTGTGGCCCGCGTTGGTGCTGCTGGCGCTGGGTTGGCTGCTGGCATTAGTGCACCGATGGCCATTCAAATTATTTTGGACGCTGAACCTGCTGGCGGGTTCGGTGGCGGTGTTTGCCAAAAGCCAATACCGCATCTTGATTACTGAAGATATCTTGCTCAGCGCGCTCATCAGTGAAAATGATTTGACGGCAGAAATGATTTCAGTAAAGTCGGCGTGTTTTGTGCTGGTGTTCGGCTTGTTGCCGGTACTGCTGTTGTGGCGGCAGCGCATTCGGCAGGTGGGCTGGCGCCGGCACCTGGCCTGCTGCGGCTTGGCTTCATTGGCGGCACTGCTGGCGGTGTTCGGCCTGTTTCAATATAAGGGCTACCACTTCCGCGGCAAAGGCAGCATCCGCGACAGCCGCTTTATGGGCGATGTGCTGCGCTTTTCTCCTTTGGATGTGTATTACAACGGCCAGAGGGCGCGCAAATCTGTTCGGGATATGAAGCGCAATTATGCCGGAGTGGAACGGATGCCGCAGAAATACCGTTATCTCGATCAAAAAGACGATTTGCTGGTAGTGTTTGTGATTGGCGAAAGCACGCGTGGCGACCGTTTTTCGCTCAATGGCTACTCGCGCAACACCAACCCGCAGCTTGCCGCCATTCCCAATCTTTACAGCTTCAAAAATGCCCAATCTTGCGACACGCTGACTGTAAATTCGCTCAATTGCCTTTCTTCGCCCATGTTGAAAAGCAGCCCCGACCGCACCCCGCGCCAATCCTCATTTGGCGAGGTGTTCCGCTCATTGGGCTATCGTAGCGAAATCTATTCGCTGCAAACCCTGTCCGGTTTCTACAGTTATATGGGCTACGACAGGCTGGTGAGTAAATACCAAATTGTGGCCGAGCAGCAATCCGGTGCCTGGGATGCGGCGCTGTTGCCTTATATGCGGCAATCGGTGGCGCAGTATCGCGGCGGCAAAATGCTGTTGGTGCTGCACACTTTGGGTTCGCATCAAACTTATGCTGACCGCATCCCGCCGCACCACCGCGTGTTCACTCCCTATTGCACCAACCCCGATGTATCGCATTGCAGCAAGGCCGAATTAGACAATGCCTACGACAACACGGTGCTGGGTGTGGACGAACTGCTGGCGGAAACCATCAAATCGCTGTCCGATAAGCGGGCGCTGCTGATTTACGTGTCCGACCACGGCGAATCGCTGGGCGAAAACGGCGATTATTTCCACGGCAAGCCAGTGAATATCGCGCCCAAAGAGCAGTTCTCCATCCCTTTTGTGGTGTGGTTTTCCGAAAGCTATCGGCAAAGCCCCGAGGGCAAAGTGCTAGCCGAACGGGTGGCACAAGCTGTTAAGGATGAGCGCGCGGTTTCACACGACAATATCTTCCACACTGTTTTAGGTTGCGCCGGCATCACCTCGCCAGATGGCGGCATCGATCCGCATCTGGATATTTGTGCTGCCGATACCGGCAACTAATTTCAACTTTTTGCCCGCAGCGATTAAGGCTACCTGAAAACGGATTTTCAGGTAGCCTTTATGTATTTTGAAGAAATTCATGTGTTCGCTATAATCGGTTATCCCAGAGCCTAACCGGAGGAATTACCATGAAAGTCAGCACTTCCGCCATCCAAAACGGCGCATTCGCCGACCGCTTCGGCAAACGTGGCAGCCAATTCAGCCCCAATGGCATGCCTACTTATTCCATCCCGTTTGAAATCAGCGATGCCCCGCCCGAAACCCAATCTTTCGCCGTGGTGTTGGAAGATAAAGATGCCATTACCGCCAGCGGCTTCGTGTGGGTGCACTGGCTGATTGCCGACCTCACCCGCACTTCCGTGCCGGAAAACGACAGCCAAACGGCACAAGATTATGTGCAGGGCGCTAACAGCTGGGCCAGCGTGTTGGGGCAGCTCGATTTGGAAGAAGCCTCCGCTTATGGCGGCATGGCACCGCCCAACTGCCGCCACCGTTATGAATTGTTTGTGTATGCGCTCGACACCAAGCTTAACCTGCCGCAAGGTTTCCGCTACAACGACCTGCACTTCGCCATGCGCGGGCATATCTTGGCCGAAGCTTATGCAGTGGGCACTTATGATGTGTGAAATGAAGCGGTGAACAAAGGCTACCTGAAAACGCAACGCCGTTGCTGCGCAGCTAAAAGTTTCAGGTAGCCTTTTGTATGCCTACGTGTGGGGGACACAGTGTGTTCCTACCGGTTTCAGGTAGCCTCCCAACGGCATGGCAGGCTACCTGAAAACTATATGGCGGATTGACTTGGCTTGGGTTGCAGCATTGTCTTGCCTTCCCTTTTGCCGGAGTGGTTTTGAGCCAGCAGGATTTTCATATTTTCAGGTAGCCCAAGCGATGCGGACGCACAGGCTCTCGGGTATAATCCAGTCTGTTTTGCCGACTGAATTTTTCGAGGAGGAGACATGTTCCAATCTTTTAAAACCGCAGTGGCGGGGGCGCAGATTTTGTTTGTGGCCTTCGGCGCAATGGTGCTGGTGCCGCTGCTCACAGGGTTGAACCCGGCGATGGCGCTGTTGGGCGCGGGCATCGGTACGCTGCTGTTTCAGGCGCTGACCGGCCGCAAGGTGCCGATTTTTCTGGGTTCGTCGTTTGCGTTTATCGCGCCGATTATCTATGCCATGCAGGAATGGGGCATGGGCGGCACGATGTTCGGGTTGTTTGCGGCGGGCTTTATGTATTTTGTGTTTGCCGCGCTGATTAAGTATTTCGGGCTGCCGATGGTTAGCCGATTGCTGCCGCCGGTTGTGATCGGGCCGGTGATTATGGTGATCGGGCTTTCGGTGGCGGTGGTGGCCAGCAGCATGGCGATGGGCCAGGCCGGCGGCAATCAGGTGCTGGATTACACCCATTCGCTGTTGCTTTCCGGCTTTACCTTTGCGGTAACCGTGATGGTGGCGGTGTTCGGCAGCAAGATGATGAAGCTGGTGCCGATTTTAATCGGGGTGGCGGCCGGCTATTTGATGGCCTTAGCCATGGGTATGGTGGATACCGCGCCGATTGCGGCCGCGCCGTGGTTTGCCGTGCCGCATTTTCATTCTCCGCAGGTGAATTGGCAGGCCGCGCTGTTTATGCTGCCGGTGGCGATTGCGCCGGCGATTGAGCATATCGGCGGCATCATGGCTATCGGCAAGGTAACCGGCAAGGATTATGCCGCCGAGCCGGGGCTGCACAGAACGCTGGCCGGCGACGGCTTGGGCGTGTGCGTGGCCGGCCTGATCGGCGGCCCGCCGGTAACCACTTACGGCGAGGTAACGGGCGCGGTGATGCTCACCAAAAACAGCAATCCGGCCATCATGACTTGGGCGGCCATCTTCGCCATCTGCATGGCATTTTTCGGCAAATTCAATGCTTTCCTGGCCTCGATTCCGCTGCCGGTGATGGGCGGGGTGATGATTCTGCTGTTCGGCACGATTGCTTCGCTGGGGCTGAAAACGCTGATCGATGCGCAGGTAAACCTGATGCAGCCGAAAAACCTGGTGATTGTGAGCTCGGTGCTCACCGTGGGCGTGGGCGGCATGGAAATGAAGCTGGGCAGTTTCAGCTTTGCCGGTGTGGGCTTATGCGCACTGCTGGCGATTCTGCTGAGCCTGCTCTTGCCCGATGTGCGGCATGACGATTAATCTGTTTGAGGCTACCTGAAAACGGAGCTTCCGAAGGGCGCGGAGTTTCTGCGAAGCTAAAACGCAGCTTTCATAAGCTCAAACTTTCAGGTAGCCTGCTAACTAATTCAAACAACAATGAATAAGAAACAAAACAAATGGCTGTGGCTCTTGGTGTTGCTCGGCATCGCCGCCTATTTCCACTTTGCCGAACAGTCAAAATCCAAGCCGGAGCAGGGCGCGGCACGGCCGCAAACCGCCGTAGTCGAGCAGGCGCGTACGCCACGCCAAAACGCTACCCAACCCTCTGCCAAGACGGCAGCAGATGGCGCTGAACTGATTGCCCAAGCCTTTGCCGAGCAGCGCAGCGATGTGCAGGTGAGCGGCAGCGGCAAAGTGCACCGCACTCTGCCCGACGACACTCAAGGCTCGCGCCACCAGCGTTTCATCATGAAACTCTCCAACGGCCAAACCGTATTGGTGGCGCACAATATCGACCTCGCGCCGCGTATTCCGCGTTTGCAGCGCGGCGACACGGTGGGCTTTTCCGGCGAATACGAATATAACGCCCAAGGCGGCGTGATCCACTGGACGCACCACGACCCGGCCGGCCGCCATGCGGATGGCTGGCTGGAACATAATGGGCAGCGCTATCAGTAGCAGCATTTTAGAGTTGAAATAACGAGTTCTTCATACCAGCGGCAAGTCGCAGACAGTACAAGCAGTACGGCAAGGCGAGCCAACGTAGTAGGAAGATGAAGTATTTCAGCTATAGGCTACCTGAAAACAGCGGGAGGCAGCTTTCAGGTAGCCCCATAAGCAAACCGTCAGACTAATTAGAAAGGAAAAATCATGCGGGATTTTCGTAAACCAAATTTCAATAGTCAGATAGGTGAAGAGATCAAACAAGTTTTCCGCTCTGCTGTGTTGGAAGACGAAGTGTTTGATGAAGACGGCATTAATGTGGAGCTGGCGGCGCCGTGGCGGCGGATAGCGGCTGTGGCATTGAACCTATTGATGATGCTGGTGATTACAGTCGGCATCGGCTTCATTGTCGGCCTAATCGGCAGTCTGTTGGACCGCAATTTCGGCAATCCTGCCCTCATCGGCTACGGCACGATGCTTGCCTATGTGGTCGGGCAGGCCATGTTGATGGTCAATAGCGGGCAGAGCATGGGCAAACGCATTATGGGCATCCGAGTGATTGGCGAAGACGGCAGCGAGCCCAGCCTGGTGCAATACCTTCTGTTGCGCGAAGCCGCCATCTTGCTGCCGCTGGCTATCTTGCTGAAATTCCTCCCGCTTATCGGTGGTATGCTCTCCTTGGTAGTGGCCGCGGCCTGCATCCTGATGATGTTTATGGAAGACGGTAACCGCCGCACCGGGCAGGATATGCTGGCCAAAACCTTGGTTATCCGCGATTAAGTGCCAAAGGCTACCTGAAAATGTATGACGTAAACACCCACGACGTGCGCCGCTTTTTTGCCGACGTATGGCGGCAACGCCTTGCCCCGCTGCAACTGGACAGACTCCAGCAAAAAGCCCTGCGCATCATCGAAGCCCACCCCGAATACCACCATTATCTCGACAATATCGAACGCTATCTCGACCACAACTGGACGCCGGAGCAGGGCGAAACCAATCCCTTCCTGCATCTGTCGCTGCATCTTTCGATACAAGAGCAAAGCGATATCGACCAACCGCCCGGCATCCGCGCCATCCACCACGAGCTGCAAGGCCGCTATGCCGGAGACTGGGTGCGTGCCGAACACGATATGATGGACGCGCTGGCCGAAACCATTTGGAGCGCGCAACGCACCGGGCAGGGGCTGGATGTAAACCTCTACATGACCCGCCTGCGCCAACTGGTCGGCTTGGGGCAAGAAGACCAGGCCCGCCTTAATCCGCACGAAGTAGCAAAGATGGAAACGGGGCAGTAGTCAAACTGGAGTAGTAAAGCGAAAGGCTACCTGAAAGTGCCGAAAGGTTTTCAGGTAGCCTTTTTAAAATTGAAGCGCTTGATAGCCGCATGGCGGACTAAGATATTGTTGTTAAACTTTCAGGTAGCCTCTGTGTTGCGGCAAGAGGCTACCTGAAATTTTTAATGGATGGGTATTAAAGCAAAAAGATTGTAGCCAGTCCGAGGAAAATCAGGAAGCCGCCGGAGTCGGTAACGGCGGTAATCAGTACCGAGCTGCCCAGTGCCGGATCGCGGCCGAGTTTATCCATGATTACCGGAATCAGCACGCCCACGGTGGCGGCGAGCAGCAGGTTTAGCGTCATGGCGGCTACCATCACCAGGCCGATGCCGATGTTTTTATACAGCAGCCAGGCCACCACGCCCATCACGCCGCCCCAAATCACGCCGTTGATCAGCGCCACCCCCACTTCTTTGCGCAACAGGTGCAGCGCCTGGCTACCTGAAAGCTGCCCCATGGCCATAGCGCGCACAATCATGGTGATGGTTTGGTTGCCGGAGTTACCGCCGATACCGGCCACAATCGGCATTAGAGCGGCCAGGGCGACAATTTGGGCAATGCTGCCTTCGAATGCGCCGATTACACGGCTGGCGAGAAAGGCGGTGCAGAGGTTCACGGCCAGCCACATCCAGCGGTTTTTCACGGAGTCAAGCACGGGAGCGAACAGGTCTTCGTCTTCCTGCAAACCGGCCATGTTCAACATATCCGCTTCGGTTTCTTCACGAATCACGTCCACCATTTCGTCCACGGTCAGGCGGCCGATAAGCTTACCATCGGCATCGGTCACGGGCGCGGTTACCAAGTCGTAACGCTCAAACGCCTGCGCGGCTTCTTCGGTGTTGTCTTCGGGGCGGAAGCGCACAATGTCGCGCGCCATGATGTGCTCAACGATTTCGTCGGGGTCGGCCACGAGGAGCTTGCGGATGGGCAACACGCCTTGCAAGACGTCGTTTTCGTCGACCACAAAGATTTTGTCGGTGTGGTCGGGCAGGCTCTCGAAGCGGCGTAGGTAGCGCATCACCACTTCGCAGGTAACATCGGCACGGATGCTCACCAGCTCGAAGTCCATGATGGCGCCCACTTGGTCGTCGGCAAACGACATGGAGGCCTGTACTTTGGCGCGTTCGTCTTCATCCAATGATTGCAGGGCTTCGGCCACGACTTGGCGCGGCAGGTCGTCGGCCAGCTCGGCTAAGTCGTCCACGTCCATATCTTCCACGGCGGCCAGGATTTCCTGCCGCTCCATGTTTTCAATCAGAGATTCGCGAACCGCATCAGATACTTCAAGCAGAATGGTGCCGTCGCTCTCCGGTTCCACCAGTTTCCACACCAATAAGCGCGACTGCAGCGGCAGCGATTCAAGCACGGCGGCAATATCGGCCGGATGCAGCTCGTGCAGAATTTCGATGAGTTCGGCCAGGCAGCTGTTGAGATAGGGATTATCCAGCACGCTGTCGGGCCGGATGGTGTTGGACACGGGCAGCAGGGCATCGGCCAATTCGTGAATACGGCCGGTGTCGATCTGCGGTTGTTCGGAAGAGGGCAGTAGGGTAGGCATGCGCACTCCTTACCGTGCATCACGGTAATGGCGCACGGGAGAAATCAGGAAGAATAAATAAGGTAAAACAGAATCTTTTGGGAACCGGAAGGATCCATAAATTTGAAGCCCCAATCTGGCATCAATAGCAAACCGCCGCATTCTACACGCTTTTGCACTGAGGCGACAAACTGCTTTCAGGTAGCCTGCGGCTGGGAAACCATGCTCCATATCCATATATTTTATACGGCTAAACTTATGGCATTGATTTAAATCAAAACTCTGTGAAGAGGTGTGATTCTTACCAGCACTATTTTAATATCGAAAATTATTATCATTATAATATAATGATAATATTGTGCTTTTTAGTCTGTTTATTTTGAATACGGAAAAAAATTTGGTTACAATACGCGTTGGTTTTACCTGCATTTTTATGTCTATTTCCGAGTGCAAACCATGTTGGCTAACTATTTTCCCGTTTTTGTCTTTATTTTGGTCGGCCTGATTGCTGGTGTGCTGTTTATCCTGCTCGGCACGCTGCTGGGCTCCAAACGTCACTATGCCGAAAAAGACCAGCCGTTCGAGTGTGGCTTCGAGGCGTTTGAAAACGCGCGCATGAAGTTTGACGTGCGTTATTACTTGGTGGCGATTTTGTTCATCCTGTTTGATTTGGAAGTGGCATTTATGATTCCGTGGGCAGTGGTGTTCAAAGATTTGCTGGCGCAGTCGGGACAGTTTGCCTTCTGGTCGATGTTTGTCTTCATCGTTGTGCTCGGTGTGGGTTTTGTATACGAGTGGAAAAAAGGAGCGCTGGAATGGGAGTAGAAGGCATTCTGAACAAGGGGTTTATCACCGCCAGCGCGGATACCGTGCTCAACTATGTGCGTACCGGCTCGCTGTGGCCGGTAACTTTCGGTTTGGCCTGTTGCGCAGTAGAGATGATGCATGCCGGTATGGCGCGTTACGACCTCGACCGCTTCGGTATTATTTTTCGTCCGTCACCGCGCCAATCCGATTTGATGATTGTGGCCGGTACGCTCACCAATAAAATGGCACCCGCCCTGCGTCGCGTGTACGACCAGATGGCCGAGCCGCGTTGGGTGTTGTCGATGGGTTCGTGCGCCAACGGCGGCGGTTATTATCATTATTCCTATTCTGTGGTGCGCGGTTGCGATCGTGTGGTGCCGGTAGACGTGTATGTGCCCGGCTGCCCGCCGACTGCCGAAGCCTTGATTTACGGCCTGATTCAGCTTCAGGGCAAAATTAAGCGCACTTACACCATTGCCCGCAACTAGGAGCGCACCATGCACCCGAAAGATTTATACAGCGCGGCACAGCGCATCTTGGATGGCAAGGCGGATAAAGTATTGTTGGCTTTGGATGAAGTAACTGTCGAATGCCGCCCCGAACACTATCTCGATATTATGCAAATCCTGCGCGACCACGAAGAAATGCACTTTGAGCTCTTGGTGGATTTGTGCGGTGTCGATTACAGTACTTATAAAAACGAACCTTGGTCCGGTAAACGCTTTGCTGTGGTCAGTCAGCTGTTATCTGTGAAGAATAATCAGCGCATCCGCGTGCGCGTGTGGGCGGAAAACGACGATTTCCCGTTGGTTCAATCCGTTATCAATATTTACAACAGTGCTGACTGGTACGAACGTGAAGCCTTTGATATGTACGGCATCGTTTTCGAAAACCACCCCGACCTGCGCCGCATCCTTACCGACTACGGCTTTGTCGGCCACCCCTTCCGCAAAGATTTCCCCATTTTCGGCTATGTTGAAATGCGTTACGACGAAACCGAAAAACGCGTTATCTATCAGCCTGTAACCATCGAGCCGCGCGAAATTACCCCGCGCGTCGTCCGCGAGGAGAACTACGGTGGCCACTAAACTCAGAAACTACACCATCAACTTCGGCCCGCAGCACCCTGCCGCCCACGGCGTATTACGCATGATTTTGGAGCTGGAAGGCGAAACCATCGTCCGCGCCGACCCGCACATCGGCTTGCTGCACCGCGGCACCGAAAAACTGGCCGAAACCCGCACCTACCTGCAAGCCCTGCCGTATATGGATAGACTGGACTACGTCTCCATGATGGTAAACGAACAGGCCTACTGTCTCGCTATCGAAAAACTGCTCGGCATCGACATCCCCATTCGCGCCAAATACATCCGCACCATGTTTGCGGAAGTAACCCGCATCCTCAACCACTTGATGGGCATCGGCTCGCACGCCCTCGACATCGGTGCGATGACTGCCATCCTCTATGCCTTCCGCGATCGTGAAGAGCTGATGGATTTGTATGAGGCCGTTTCCGGTGCGCGCATGCACGCTGCCTACTTCCGCCCCGGCGGCGTATACCGCGACCTGCCCGACTTCATGCCCAAATATGAAGCCAGCAAATTCCGCAATGCCAAAGTGTTGAAAGAGCTCAACGAAGCCCGCGAAGGCACCATGCTCGACTTCATTGAAGCCTTCTGTAAACGATTCCCCGGCCGCATCGACATCCTCGAAACCCTGCTGACTGATAACCGCATCTGGAAACAGCGTACTGTCGGCATCGGCGTGGTTTCCCCCGAGCGTGCCCTGCAAAAAGGCTTTACCGGCGTGATGCTGCGTGGTTCGGGCATTGAATGGGACGTGCGCAAAAAAGAACCCTACGAAGTCTACGATAAAATGGATTTCGACATCCCTGTTGGCGTAAACGGCGACTGCTACGACCGCTATCTCTGCCGCATCAATGAAATGCGCCAATCCGTGCGCATTATCCAGCAGTGTGTTGATTGGCTGCGTGTTAATCCCGGCCCCGTCATCGTGGATGACCACAAAGTCGCACCGCCCAAACGCACCGAAATGAAAACAGGTATGGAAGACCTGATTCACCATTTCAAATTGTTTACTGAAGGCATGCACGTGCCCGAAGGCGAAACCTATACCGCCGTGGAACACCCCAAAGGCGAATTCGGCGTTTACATTATTTCAGATGGTGCCAACAAACCCTACCGCCTGAAAATCCGCGCCCCCGGCTTCGCCCATCTGCAAGGCATGGACGAAATGGCCAAAGGCCATATGCTGGCCGACGTCGTTGCCATCATCGGCACGCAAGACATCGTATTCGGAGAGGTAGACCGCTAATGTTATCCGCAGAATCCTTGAAACAAATCGATATCGAACTGGCCAAATACCCGGCTGACCGCCACCGTTCCGCCATCATGGGTGCACTGCGTATTGCGCAAACCGAAAAAGGCTGGCTCGCCCCCGAAACCATCGAATTTGTTGCCGACTACATCGGTATCCCTCCCGTGCAGGCCTATGAAGTTGCTACCTTTTACAATATGTACGACCTCAAGCCTGTCGGCAAATACAAACTCACTGTCTGCACCAACCTCCCTTGCGCCCTGCGCGGCGGTGTGGATGCCGGCGAATATCTAAAGAAAAAACTCGGCATCGGCTACGGCGAAACCACACCCGACGGCAAATTCACCCTGGTTGAAGGCGAGTGCATGGGTGCATGCGGCGATGCCCCCGTGATGCTGCTGAACAACCACAAAATGTGCAGCTTCATGACTGAAGAGGCGATTGAGGCTAAACTCGCTGAATTGGGTTAGAGGCTACCTGAAACCGTAAAGGCCGTCTGAAAAACCAACGCAGGCCGCCCCGAAACCGAACAGGAAGAAAACAGAAAACCCTTTTCAGACGGCCTAACAGGCTACCTGAAAAACACCGCAATATTGACAGGCCGTCTGAAACCGACAAGGCCGCAGCAGAAACCGAAACACATAGGCACACCAAAATGGCTATTTACCAATCAGGCGTGATTTTTGACCAAGTGGATACCGCCAATCCCGATTGCTGGACGCTGGACGAATACGTCAAACGCGGCGGCTACACCGCCCTGCGTAAAATTCTGGCCGAAAAAACGCCGCAAGACGACGTGATTGCCGAAGTCAAAACTTCCGGCCTGCGCGGGCGCGGCGGTGCCGGCTTCCCGTCCGGCCTGAAATGGAGCTTCATGCCCCGTTCCTTCCCCGGTGAAAAATACATCGTCTGCAACACCGACGAAGGCGAACCCGGCACCTTTAAAGACCGCGATATCATCCGTTTCAATCCGCATGCTTTAATTGAAGGCATGATTATCGGCGGCTATGCCATGGGCGCGTGTGCCGGTTACAACTATATTCACGGCGAAATCTTTGAAGGCTATCAACGCTTTGAAGCCGCTCTGGCTGAAGCCCGGGAAGCAGGCTTCCTTGGCAAAAACATCCTGGGCAGCGGCTTCGATTTCGAACTCTTCGCCCACCACGGGTACGGCGCATACATCTGCGGTGAAGAAACCGCGCTGCTTGAATCGCTCGAAGGCAAAAAAGGCCAGCCGCGCTTCAAGCCCCCGTTCCCGGCTTCGTTCGGTTTGTTCGGCAAACCCACCACCATCAACAACACCGAAACTTTCGCCTCTGTTCCGTTTATCATCCGCGACGGCGGTCAAACCTTTGCCGATAAAGGCATTCCCAGCGCAGGGGGCACCAAACTCTTCTCTGTGTCCGGCCACGTTGAACGCCCGGGTAACTACGAAGTGCCGCTCGGCACGCCCTTTGCCGACCTTTTGGCCATGGCAGGCGGCGTACGCGGTGGTAAAAAGCTGAAAGCCGTTATCCCGGGCGGTTCCTCTTCGCCCGTTATTCCCGGCGACATGATGATGACCCTCACCATGGACTACGATGCCATCTCCAAAGCGGGTTCCATGCTCGGTTCCGGCGCGGTTATCGTGATGGATGAAGACGTGTGCATGGTTAAGGCATTGGAAAGATTGAGCTACTTCTACTTCGAAGAATCCTGCGGCCAATGCACCCCCTGCCGCGAAGGCACCGGCTGGCTCTACCGCATCGTCCACCGCATCGTAAACGGCCAAGGCCGCATGGAAGACCTCGAACTCTTAGAAAGCATCGGCAACAACATGGCCGGCCGCACCATCTGCGCCCTCGCCGATGCCGCCGTCTTCCCCGTGCGCGGCTTCATGAAGCACTACCGCGACGAATTCGTCCACTACATCGAACACGGCAAACCGATGAAAGAGCACAAGTGGTGCTAGCTGCCGGAATAATTGGGCTACCTGAAAGCAAAAAGGCCGTCTGAAAACAGGCTGCCTGAAAAACAGCCCGCAGGCCGCCGCCTTTTTTCAGACGGCCTCACAACGAAAAATTTTAAATACCCGTAACGTAGGAAATACACCATGTTACAAATCAGCATTGACGGTAAGGAAGTATCGGTAGAGCAGGGCGCGACCGTGATTGAAGCGGCGCAGAAGCTCGGCACCTACATCCCCCACTTCTGTTACCACAAAAAACTTTCCATCGCCGCCAGCTGCCGCATGTGCCTGGTGGAAGTGGAAAAAGCGCCCAAGCCGCTGCCTGCCTGCGCCACGCCGGTAACAGACGGCATGGTGGTGCATACCCATTCCAAAATGGCCAAGCAAGCGCAGGAAGGCGTGATGGAATTCCTGCTCATCAACCACCCGCTCGACTGCCCCGTGTGCGACAAAGGCGGTGAATGCCAGCTGCAAGATTTGGCCGTCGGCTACGGCAAATCCACCACCCGCTACACCGAAGCCAAACGCGCCGTGGTGGCCAAAGACATGGGTCCGCTGATTTCCACTCGGGAAATGAGCCGCTGCATCCACTGCTCCCGCTGTGTGCGTTTCACCGAAGAAATCGCCGGTAATCAGGAAATCGGCATCGCCAACCGCGGCGAACATTCCGAAATCCTCACCTTCATCGGCCGCGCCGTGGAAACCGAACTTTCCGGCAACGTTATTGACCTCTGCCCCGTGGGCGCGCTCACCAGCAAACCTTTCCGTTTCAACGCCCGCTCCTGGGAATTGAACCGCCGCAAATCCGTGTCCGCCCACGATGCATTGGGCAGCAACCTGATCGTGCAAACCAAAGAACACACCGTGCGCCGCGTGCTGCCGCTGGAAAACGAAGCCATCAACGAATGCTGGCTGTCCGACCGCGACCGCTTCGCCTACGAAGGCCTGAACCACGAAAGCCGTCTGAAAAACCCGAAAATCAAACAAGGCGGCGAATGGATCGATGTGGACTGGCAAACCGCGCTCGAATACGTGCGCAACGGCATCGAGTGCATCGCCAAAGACGGCAACCAAGAGCAAATCGGCTTTTGGGCCAACCCCATGAACACGCTGGAAGAACTCTATCTGGCGAAAAAACTGGCCGATGGCATCGGCAGCCGCCACTTCGCCACCCGCCTGCGCGAACAAGACGGCCGTCTGAAAGGTACGTTGGCAGGCGCGCAATGGCTGGGCTGCAATATCGCCGACCTTTCCGATGCTGAAGCCGTACTGGTGGTGGGTGCGAACCTGCGCCAAGAGCAGCCGCTGCTGACCGCCCGCCTGCGCGTGGCCGCCAACCAAGGCAGCAAAATCAGCGTGGTGGCCGCGCGTAAAGAACAACTGCATATGCCCTTGGCCGCACAGGAAACCCTGCATCCGAACCAATGGGCAGGCTACCTGAAAAATCTCGCCGCTGATGCCGCCAACCCGATTCACGCCGGTTTGAAAGACGCGGAAAAAGCCGCCGTCCTGCTCGGCGCGGAAGCGCAAAACCACCCCGACTACGCCGCAATTTACGCCGCCGCCCAAAGGCTGGCCGAACAAACCGGCGCGTCATTCGGCATCCTGCCGCAGGCTGCCAACAGCGTGGGGGCGGATTTGCTGAACGCCGACAGCGGCAGCATTGCCGAAATGATTGCCGCGCCGAAACAGGCCGTGCTGTTGCTCAACGTTGAGCCGGAAGCCGACGTGGCTGGCGGAGTCGCCGCCGTGGCCGCGCTGAAACAGGCCAAGAGCGTGATGGCGTTCACCCCGTTCGTCAGCGATACCTTGCTTGACGTGTGCGACGTGCTGCTGCCGATTGCCCCGTTCACCGAAACTTCCGGTAGCTTCGTCAATATGGAAGGCCGTCTGCAATCCTTCCACGGCGTAGTAAAAGGCCTGGGCGAAAGCCGCCCGCTGTGGAAAATCCTGCGCGTGCTGGGCAATTTGCTGGAGCTGGAAGGTTTCGAATACGACAGCAGCGAGCAAATCCTGCACGATGCGCTGGATGCCCAAAGGCTACCTGAAAAACTGAACAACCGCAGCAGCTGGCAGGGCGAAGCCGCACCCGCCGCCGCAGGCCTGATCCGCACCGGCGGCGTGGGCATCTACCACACCGACGCCATCGTGCGCCGCGCCGAAGCCCTGCAGCAAACCTCGCACGCCCAAGTGCCGCCTGCCCGCGTCCACCCTGATACGCTGGCCGCGCTCGGTTTGGCTGACGGCGCAACTGCCGAAGCCGTGCAGAACGGCAGCCGCGTGCGCGTAACCGTAATGGCCGACAACACTTTGCCGCCCAATGTCGTCCACCTGCCGCAGCATCCGGCCAACGCCGCGCTGGGCGGGCTGATGAACGCGATTGAACTGGAAGGAGTCTGATGATGCAGGAATGGTTTCAAGCCCTGTTTGCCGGCTGGTTCGGCGTGGCGGGCAACGATATCGGCATCTTGGTGTCGATTGTCGTCAAAATCGTGATTATCCTTGTGCCGCTGATTCTGACCGTGGCCTACCTGACCTACTTCGAGCGTAAGGTCATCGGCTTCATGCAGCTGCGCGTCGGCCCGAACGTGACCGGCCCGTGGGGCTTGATTCAGCCGTTTGCCGACGTGTTGAAACTGCTGTTTAAAGAAGTTACCCGCCCCAGCTCGTCCAATAAAGCCTTGTTCTACATCGGCCCCATGCTCTCGCTTGCGCCTTCGTTTGCCGCGTGGGCGGTAGTGCCGTTTTCCGACCAATGGCTCTTAACCAAAGTCGATGCCGGGCTGCTGTATATCTTAATGATTACCTCGCTTTCCGTGTACGGCGTGATTATTGCCGGCTGGGCGTCCAACTCCAAATATGCCTTCCTCGGCGCGATGCGCTCCTCCGCGCAAACCATTTCCTACGAAATCGCCATGAGCGCGGCTTTGGTGTGCGTGATCATGGTTTCAGGTAGCCTGAACTTTAACGACATCGTGGCCGCGCAAAGCACCGGTATCGCGGGCGGCTCGATTTTCTCGTGGAACTGGTTCACCCTGTTCCCCGTGTTCCTCGTCTACCTGATTTCCGCCGTGGCCGAAACCAACCGCGCCCCGTTCGACGTGGCCGAGGGCGAATCCGAAATCGTGGCCGGTTTCCACGTTGAATACTCCGGCTTTGCCTTTGCGCTGTTTTTCCTGGCCGAATACATCTTCATGATCCTAATCGGTGCGCTCACCTCCATCATGTTCCTCGGCGGCTGGCTCTCGCCCTTCCCTCAAAGCTGGGGCATCGTCGGTACGCCCAGCCCGATTTGGATGTTTGCCAAAATGGCCTTCGTGCTCTACGGCTATCTGTGGATTCGCGCCACTTTCCCGCGCTACCGCTACGACCAAATCATGCGTTTGGGCTGGAAAGTGCTGATTCCCATCGGCTTTGTCGCCATCGTTTTCTACGGCTTATGGATGGCTTCGCCGTGGAGCTTGTGGAAATAGGGCAGGGAGGCCGTCTGAAAGTTTTCAGATAGCCTGTAACCCAAATTTTTAACCGTTTCAAACCGAGAGAAACCGATGAAAGCTCAATGCCTGTGTGGCGCGGTATCACTGGAAACCGCCGAAAACCGCGAACTCCACGCCTGCCATTGCGGAAAATGCCGCGTATGGGGCGGCGGCGCATCTTTTACTTTGGCCGCCCGGTCGCCAGAAATCACAGGCAGCGAGCACATTGCGCATTATCAGTCGTCCGAATGGGCGCAACGCTGTTTTTGCAAACACTGCGGCACACACCTGTTTGTGAAAGTTGGCAACGATTACTACCTCAACGCCGGGCTGTTTGCCGACAACGCGGGCTTTGAAACCACCTCGCAAATCTTTATCGATTGCAAAGCTCCGTATTACGACTTGGCCAACGATACCCCGAAGCTGACCGAAGCCGAGTTTTTAGAAATGGTGGGCGCGGCAGGTTAAAAAACCGCTTTCAGACGGCCTGTAAACAGAATAATCCGAAAAGAGCATCCGAAAATGGCTAATTTAGTAAAAACCTTCCTGCTGGGCGAATTGGTGAAAGGCATGGGCGTAACGCTCAAAAACTTCTTCGCCCGCAAAGACACGATTTACTTCCCCGAAGAAAAAACGCCGCAATCCGTGCGTTTCCGCGGCCTGCATGCCCAACGTCGCTATCCGAACGGCGAAGAACGCTGTATTGCCTGCAAACTGTGCGAGGCCGTCTGCCCCGCCATGGCAATCAATATTGAAAGCGAAGAACGCGAAGACGGTACCCGCCGCACCACCCGCTACGACATCGATTTAACCAAGTGCATCTTCTGCGGCTTCTGCGAAGAAGCCTGCCCGACCGATGCGATTGTGGAAACCCACATCTTCGAATACCACGGCGAGAAAAAAGGCGATTTGCACTTTACCAAACCGATGCTTTTGGCCATCGGCGACCAATACGAAGCCGAAATCGCCAAACGCAAAGCGGCCGATGCGCCGTACCGTTAAAGAACGGAACGCCAGCAGAGTTTTCAGGTAGCCTGAAGCCCAATATTCCGGCTGCCGTGATTGAAGGAAATACAGAATGGATAAGCAACAAGCCTTTGCCGATATGGTTTTTCAGAAAATCGCCGCCGCATTGGCCGGGCTGCCTGAAGAGATTCGGGATGATGTATATGCCTTATCGTTCTGGGTGAGGGGCGGCTATGAGTGGCTGCCCGGCCTTTCGGTCAGTTACAACACTTGCGGGCAGTTTGAAGACAAGAAGGGTGAGACGCTTAATCAGGATGACGAAGCCAAGTGGAATTATGCCTATTGGCTGCAAGACGAAGCCGAATTGTTGGGCGTAGACGCATATAGAAACAACCAAGAACTCCAAGCATGGCTGGCAAACGCGCCCTTTGCCTACACTGAAAAACAATACGAAGCCATGTTTGACGGTGGCGATGAAGACGAAAGCAGTGGAACAGACGAGAAATCGGGTGAGTTTTACCAGGCCTTTGTCGAAACCCAAATCGCCGTGGTGCAACGCCTGTTTGCCGAGGGCGTGATCGCCGGAACGTTCGGCAAAAATATTCCCGTACTGGTACACGAATTGGAGTATTACGATGCCCCTTGTCGTGGACGGAACGCGCCAACCCCGAAGGCCTGGCAGATGAATGCTTAAACTATTGGCGCAAGCAATAAACCGCGTCCGGCCAAGCCGGAACGCAAAGCAAAACCGATTGAAATATCCCGAAACGGAAAGTGCAAAAATATGAACTTTCAACTTATCCTGTTTTACCTGTTGGCCGCCATCATCCTGTTTGGCGCGCTGAAAACCGTAACCGTGAAAAACCCGGTGCATGCCGCGCTGTATCTGGTGCTCACTTTCTGTATGAGCGCGATGATGTGGATGCTGATGCAGGCCGAATTCCTCGGCATCACGCTGGTGGTGGTGTATGTGGGCGCGGTGATGGTGCTGTTCCTGTTCGTGGTGATGATGCTCAACATCGATGTAGAGGAAATGCGCAAAGGCTTCTGGCGCAATGCGCCGGTGGCCGCCGTGGTCGGTGTGTTGATGGCCGTGGCGCTGATTATGATTTTGGTTGCGCCGGATACCGATTTGGCCGCCTTTGGCCAAATGAACGACGTGCCGGCCGACCACAGTAACGTGCGTGAGCTGGGCACGCAGATTTACACCACCTACCTGCTGCCTTTCGAGCTGGCGGCCGTGCTGCTGGTGCTGGGTATGGTGGCCGCCATCGCGCTGGTACACCGCAAAACCTTCAAGCCGAAATACATCAATCCGGCCGATCAGGTTAAAGTGGATGCCAATAAAGGCCGCCTGCGCATGGTGAAGATGGAAGCCGTGGTGCAGAGGCTGTCTGAAAGCGAAGAAAACAACGGCGAAGCCGCCGAATCCGACGCCGCCGAAGGGGAGGGCAAAGCATGATTACGATTACGCATTATCTGGTGCTGTCCGCCCTGTTGTTCGGCATCAGCGCGATGGGCATTTTCATGAACCGCAAAAACGTGCTGATTTTGCTGATGTCGATCGAATTGATGCTGTTGGCGGTAAACTTTAACTTTATCGCCTTCTCGCGCTACCTCGGCGACAGCGCGGGGCAGATTTTCGTCTTCTTCGTGCTCACCGTGGCCGCAGCCGAATCCGCCATCGGCCTGGCGATTATGGTTTTGGTATACCGCAACCGCAACACGATCAACGTAACGGATTTGGACAGCCTCAAAGGCTAGGGCTACCTGAAAATAGGCCGTCTGAAAGTTTCAGGTAGCCTCAAAAGGAAGCCGGAGAGGCTACCTGAAAACGAGCCGCACAAAATTGAAAGATTTATCCGTAAGGATGGCAACAACATGACTGACATGACTTTATACCTCATCATCGCCCTCACGCCCTTGGCGGGCTGTTTGCTGGCCGGGCTGTTCGGCAACACCATCGGTCGCCGGGGCGCGCACACGGTTACCATACTCGGCGTGGCCGTATCCGCCGTGCTGTCGGCCTATGTGCTGTGCGGGTTTATCGACGGCAGCCGTGCCAAGTTCGATGAAAACGTCTATACCTGGCTGACCATGAACGGGCTGGATTTCTCGGTCGGCTTCCTGGTGGACAGCCTTACCGCGCTGATGATGGTGGTGGTTACTTCCGTGTCGCTCATGGTGCACATCTACACCATCGGCTATATGGCGGACGAAGAAGTCGGCTACCAACGTTTCTTCAGCTATATCTCATTGTTTACCTTCAGTATGTTGATGCTGATTATGTCGAACAACTTCATCCAGCTCTTCTTCGGCTGGGAAGCGGTCGGCTTGGTGTCCTATCTGTTAATCGGCTTCTATTTCAAACGCGACAGCGCGATTTTCGCCAACCTGAAAGCCTTTTTGGTCAACCGCGTGGGCGACTTCGGTTTCGTACTCGGCATCGGCTTGGTGCTGGCCTATTTCGGTGGCAGCCTGCGCTATGCCGACGTGTTCGCCTACCTGCCCAACGTGGTCGGTAGCACTTTGTTCGGCTGGGATTTGATCACCATCACCTGCCTGTTACTGTTTGTCGGCGCGATGGGTAAATCCGCCCAATTCCCGCTGCATGTGTGGCTGCCCGATTCCATGGAAGGCCCGACCCCGATTTCCGCGCTGATTCACGCCGCCACGATGGTAACCGCCGGCCTGTTTATGGTGTCGCGCATGTCGCCGATGTACGAACTCTCCACCACCGCGCTGAGCGTGATTATGGTGATTGGCGCGATTACCGCGCTGTTTATGGGCTTCCTCGGCACGATTCAAAACGACATCAAACGCGTGGTGGCGTATTCCACCTTGTCGCAGCTCGGTTATATGACCGTGGCCTTGGGCGTGTCCGCCTATTCCGTGGCCATGTTCCATGTGATGACCCATGCCTTCTTCAAAGCCCTGCTGTTCTTGGCGGCGGGCAGCGTGATTATCGGCATGCACCACGACCAAGACATGCGCAACATGGGCGGCCTGCGCAAATACATGCCGATTACCTGGTTCACCATGCTGCTGGGCAACCTCGCCCTTATCGGCACGCCGCTGTTCTCCGGTTTCTATTCCAAAGATTCGATTATCGAAGCAGTTCACGCCAGCAACCTGCCCGGCAGCGGTTTCGCCTATTTCGCCGTGCTGGCCAGCGTGTTCGTTACCGCGTTCTACGCCTTCCGCCAATACTTTATCGTCTTCCACGGCAAAGAACGCTGGCGCGAGGCCAAACATGACCATCACGACGACCACGGCCACCATCACGGCCTGAAACCGTCCGACAACCCGCACGAAAGCCCATGGGTGGTTACTCTGCCGCTGATTTTGCTGGCGATTCCGTCCGTGATTATCGGCTACATCTCCATCGAGCCGATGCTGTACGGCGATTTCTTCAAAGACGTGATTTATGTCAATCACGAGCTGCATCCGGTGATGCACATCATGAAGGAAGAATTCCACGGCGCAATGGCTATGGTGTCGCACAGCCTGCATACGCCCGTGCTGTATCTGGCCATCGGCGGCGTGCTGGCCGCATGGTTCCTGTATGTGAAAGCGCCACAGTTGCCCGCCAAAATTGCACAGACCTTCCGCCCGGTGTATGTGCTGTTTGAAAACAAATACTACCTCGACAACATCTACTTTGCCGTGTTTGCCAAAGGCACGCGTGCATTGGGTACCTTCTTCTGGAAAGCCATCGATACCGCAATCATCGACAACGGCTTGGTAAACGGCGCGGCCAAACTGGTTGGCGCGGTGGCAGGGCAGGTGCGCCGCCTGCAAACCGGCTTCATCTACACCTACGCCGCCGCCATGGTTTCCGGCGTGTTGGTGCTGATTGTGGTGTTCTTCTGGCAGCTTTGGTTCAGATAAAGGCTACCTGAAAACTAAAAGGCCGTCTGAAAACACTATACAGAGGAAAAAATGAGCGCAACCGACATCATCCGCGCCGCCGAGTTCACCGCCGAGAGAGCATGGGGCGCGCGCAGCATCGCCAATCTAAACGGCACCACCGTACGCCTGCATTGGACGGACCGGCCCTACAAATGGCATGTGAACGACGGCGAGGAAGTGTTTGCCGTGATGGACGGCGAAGTGGACATGCATTACCGCGAAAACGGTGAAGAGCGCATAGCACGGCTGCAAAGCGGCGACATCTTCTACGCTGGCATCGGCGCGGAGCACGTCGCCCACCCGCGCGGCGAAGCGCGGATTTTGGTGATTGAGAAAGAGGGCAGCGTTTAGGCTGTTTGAGGCCGTCTGAAAAGCGGCAAACGCAGAAAAACGACGATTTATTTATTCAAACCACAGGTTACAACTATGTTTTCTAACCATCTTCTCAGCTTGGCAATCTGGCTGCCGATAGCCGCCGGATTATTGGTGCTGGCTACCGGCTGCGACCGCCGTGCCCTCTTGGCGCGGATACTGGCTTTTGTCGGTGCGCTGGCCGGTTTTCTGGTTACGTTGCCGCTGTTTACCCAGTTCGACCGCTTGAGCGGCGGCTTCCAGTTTGCCGAGTTTTATGCGTGGATTCCCGCGCTCAACATCAACTACGCATTGGGCGTGGACGGCATTTCCGTGCTGTTTGTCATTCTCAACGCCTTCATCACGTTGATGGTGGTGCTTGCGGGCTGGGAAGTGATTCAGAAAAAGGTGGCGCAATACATGGCGGCCTTCCTGATTATGTCCGGCCTGATCAACGGCGCGTTTGCCGCCCGCGATGCCATGCTGTTCTATATCTTCTTTGAAGGCATGCTGATTCCGCTGTATCTGATTATCGGCGTGTGGGGCGGGCCGCGCCGCGTGTATGCCTCGGTAAAACTCTTCCTCTACACGCTGATGGGCTCGCTGCTGATGCTGGTGGCCTTGGTGTATTTGTCGCTGCAAACCGGCGGCAGCTTCGCGATTGAAGATTTCCAAAACATCAAACAAATTCCGCTGTTTACCCAACAGATTCTGTTTGCCGCCTTCTTCCTGTCGTTTGCGGTGAAAGTGCCGATGTTCCCGGTGCACACTTGGTTGCCCGACGCGCACGTGGAAGCGCCCACCGGCGGTTCGATGGTGCTGGCGGCGATTACGCTGAAACTCGGCGCATACGGCTTTTTGCGCTTCATTCTGCCCATCCTGCCTGATGCGTCGCGCTATTTCGCCCCCGCCATCATCGTGCTCAGCCTGATTGCGGTGATCTATATCGGCATGGTGGCTTTGGCACAAACCGATATGAAAAAACTGGTGGCCTATTCCTCGATCAGCCACATGGGTTTCGTTACCCTGGGTATGTTCCTGTTTACCAATCAGGTGCAGTTGCAGCCGTGGGCGTTGAAAGGCGCGATTATGCAGATGATTTCGCACGGTTTTGTTTCCGCCGCCATGTTCTTCTGCATCGGCGTGATGTACGACCGCCTGCACAGCCGCAACATTGCCGACTACGGCGGCGTGGTTACCGTGATGCCGAAATTTGCCGCCTTCATGATGCTGTTTGCCATGGCCAACGCCGGCCTGCCCGCCACTTCCGGCTTCGTGGGCGAATTTATGGTGATTATGGGCGCGGTGAACTACAACCTGTTTGTGGGTGCGCTGGCGGCACTGACGCTGATTTTGGGCGCAGCCTACACGTTGTGGATGTACAAACGCGTGATTTTCGGCGCGGTAACCAACCCGCATGTGGCCGAAATGAAAGACATCAACCGGCGCGAATTCGCCATTCTGGCTATCCTCGCCGCCACCGTTTTGGGCATGGGCCTGTGGCCGGAGCCGTTTATCGCCGTGGTGCATCAGGCGGCCAACGATTTGATCGCGCATGTGGCGCAAAGCAAGATTTGAGGTGTGTGAATGAACTGGACTGATTTGAACTTAATCCCCGCCATGCCCGAAATCGTGCTGCTCACGGCATTGTGCGCGGTGCTGCTGGTGGATTTGTGGCTGCCGGACGAAAAGCGCGGTATTACTGCCGGCCTGGCCATATTGGGCGTGCTGGCCGCTGCGGTTTTTCAGGTAGCCTTATGGCCGGGAGAGCCGGTGGAAACCTTCAATGCGATGTTTGTGTTGGACGGCATGTCGTATGTGGCCAAGCTCGCGGTTTATGCCGTGGTGCTGGTGTTGTTCGTGGTGTCGAGAGGCTACCTGAAAGCGCGCCAAATTTATAAAGGCGAATTCTATTCGCTCACTATGTTTGCGCTGCTGGGCATGTGCGTGATGGTGAGCGCCAACCATTTCCTCACCCTGTATATCGGTTTGGAACTCTTATCGTTGTCGCTGTATGCACTGATTGCGCTGCGTCGTGAGGATACCCGCGCCAGTGAGGCGGCATTGAAGTATTTTGTGCTCGGTGCGTTGGCTTCCGGCCTGCTGCTGTATGGCATCTCCATGATTTATGGTGCAACCGGATCGCTGCTCTTGCCGGAAGTGCTGATGGCAGGGTTGGGGCAGTCGGCCAATCCGTGGTTACTGAAGCTGGGCTTGGTGTTTGTGGTGGTGGCGGTGGCGTTCAAGCTGGGCGCCGTGCCGTTCCATATGTGGGTGCCGGATGTGTATCACGGCTCCAGTACGGCTGTTACCGCGTTGGTGGGCACAGCGCCGAAAATCGCAGCTGCAGTATTTGCCTTCCGCATTTTGGTTACCGGCCTGGGTGCGCTGCACACCGATTGGGTACCGATGCTGAATATGTTGGCGCTGGCTTCGCTCTTGGTGGGCAACCTGGCTGCCGTGATGCAGACTAATATCAAACGTATGCTGGCCTATTCCACGGTATCGCATATGGGCTTTGTGCTGCTGGCGTTTATGGGCGGCCTTGAAGGCTTCAGTGCTGCGCTATATTACGCGCTCACTTATGCGCTGATGGCGCTCACCGGCTTCGGCGTACTGATGCTGCTCTCGCGCGAAGGGCGCGACTGCGAGGAAATCGCTGATTTGGCAGGCTTGAACCAACGCCATCCTTGGTATGCTTTCCTGATGCTGCTGGTGATGTTCAGCATGGCCGGCATTCCGCCGCTGGCCGGTTTCTATGCCAAATTCAGCGTGTTGAAAGCATTGGTTGGACAAGGTTTTGTGTGGCCGGCAGTGTTTGCGGTGGTGATGTCGCTGATTGGCGCGTTCTACTACCTGCGCGTGGTGAAAGTGATGTATATGGACGAAGCCGTAGAGCCGGCACAAGCCCCGGTTATGTGTGTAGGGGGCAGGGTGCTGCTTTCTGCCTGCGCCTTGGCTTTGCTCCTGTTCGGCCTGATGCCGAGCCTGCTGATGGATTGGTGCATATATGCGCTGGGAAAAACCTTCTAAATCAACACTGGACAGGGCAGAGCGATGACTGCGGCTATGTATCTGCTGTTGCTGGTGGTCTTGGTGTGCGCCAACCTGCCGTTTGTTACGCAGCGCTGGTTTGGCCTTAAAAGGTTACCTGAAAAACGCTTTATCCACCATTTGCCGGAGCTGCTGGCCGGTTTTGCCTTTGTGGCTTTGCTGGCCTATATGCTGGAGGCACAGGCCGGTAGCGTGCACCGCCAGCATTGGCAGTTTTATGTGGCGGTGGTGTGCCTTTATTTAGTGTTTGCCTTTCCCGGCTTCGTACTGCGCTATTTTTGGCACGGCCGTAACCGCGAATAGAGCTGCCGGCTTCATGCAATAAGGCTACCTGAAAGAAATCCCTCGCTTTGGCAGGGTTTCAGGTAGCCTTAAATCATGCCACATCATTTTGTTTTAATTCCGTCTTTTCATCCTGAGGCACACTGCGTATAATGCCGCCTCCGCAAACCATCAGCCCCGCAATTACGGGACACCTGAAAGAAGAAACAAACCATGAAAAAAGTCTATATCCGCACCTTCGGCTGCCAAATGAATGAATACGACAGCGACAAAATGCTTGCTGTCCTCGCCGAAGAACACGGCGGCATCGAGCAGGTTGCCGAGCCGGACAACGCCGACATCATCCTCTTCAACACCTGCTCCGTGCGCGAAAAAGCGCAGGAAAAAGTGTTTTCCGACTTGGGCCGCATCAAACCCATCAAACAGAAAAATCCCAATGTGATCATCGGTGTGGCAGGCTGCGTCGCCTCGCAGGAGGGCGCAGCAATTATCGAGCGCGCGCCTTATGTGGACGTGGTATTCGGTCCGCAAACCCTACACCGCCTGCCCAAAATGATTGTGGATAAAGAAACCACCGGCCATTCGCAGGTGGATATTTCCTTCCCCGAAATCGAAAAATTCGACCACTTGCCGCCGGCCCGCGTGGACGGTGGCAGCGCGTTTATCTCCATCATGGAAGGCTGCTCCAAATATTGCAGCTTCTGCGTGGTGCCCTATACGCGCGGCGAAGAATTCTCCCGCCCGCTGGGCGACGTGCTCACCGAAATCGCCGGCCTGGCGCAGCAAGGCGTGAAGGAAATCAATTTGTTGGGGCAGAACGTGAACGCCTATCGCGGCGAAATGGACAACGGCGAAATCTGCGACTTTGCCACCCTGCTGCGCATCGTCCACGAAATTCCCGGCATCGAACGCCTGCGCTTCACCACCAGCCACCCGCGCGAATTTTCCGATGCCATCATCGAATGCTACCGCGACCTGCCCAAGCTGGTGTCGCACCTGCACTTGCCGATTCAGAGCGGCTCCGACCGCGTATTGAGTGCGATGAAGCGTGGCTACACCGCTTTGGAATATAAATCCATCATTCGCAAACTGCGCGCCATCCGCCCCGATTTGTGCCTGAGCAGCGACTTCATCGTCGGCTTCCCCGGCGAAACCGAGCGCGAGTTCGAGCAAACACTGAAGCTGGTGAAAGACATCGCCTTCGATTTGAGCTTCGTCTTTATTTACAGCCCGCGCCCCGGCACGCCCGCGGCCAACCTGCCTGACGACACGCCGCACGAAGAAAAAGTGCGCCGCCTAGAAGCCCTGAACGAAGTGATTGAAGCGGAAACTGCCCGCATCAACCAAACCATGCTCGGCACGGTACAGCGCTGTTTGGTGGAAGGCGTGTCCAAAAAAGACCCCGACCAGCTCCAAGCCCGCACCGCCAACAACCGTGTGGTGAACTTTACCGGCGATGTGTCGCTCATCAATCAAATGGTAGAGATCGAAATCACCGAAGCTTTTACCTTCTCGTTACGCGGCGAGCTGGTGGAGTAAACAACAGGCTACCTGAAAATTTACCAGGAAGGATAAGCATGAAGAAAATAGCGATAACCGCGCTATTGGGTTTGTTGCTTGCCCCTGCCTATGCCGAAAATCAGCAGGGTTTCGACCGGGATGAAATCTATCAGCAGGTTCAGCTAACGAGCGAATATATTGAAAACGAGCTGAGCAATATCGTGCTGGCGAATTTGGCCGTGATGTCGCCCGAACAAGAGCGGCGGCTGAATATGAGTAAACAGGCAGAAAATGCGTTTAATCAAAGGGCTCGGCGCCAGCTCATGCAAACCTGGCCTGCCTATATGAATCGCTGTTATGCCGGCAATGCGGCTAGATTGTGTGCCTATCGCGATATGTATTTCCATCAGATAGTTGAATTTGTTATGAAACAATCTGGCGATCGGCAGAGGGTTGTGCTGCTCAATGCGCAAACCCACGCCTGGATACGGCAGAACCCCCGATTGTCGGAGCAGGCGGCGGCTGAAATAACTGCGATAATCCGTGAGGCTAGTTTGTAAATCAGTGCGCTTCGGTATTTGCTTGCCACTGATTTGAGGTACATATTTTCAGGTAGCCTGTTAGCGTTTTAGGCGTACAATCACGCTTTTCGAGCATGTAGAAAGGGATGACATGATGAAATTCAAACCCGCCCTGTTGGCCGGTATCTTGGTGTTGGCTTGTGGCAGCGGTGCGGCAAAAACTATCGAAGTCAGCCAAGGGTACGGCCTCGATTTCCGCACTCAAACCTACACCCGCCAAAGCACCGTAGTAAACGGCAAAACCGTGGCCTATCGTGCTTATGAAAATATCGTGTATGTGGCTAATCCGGTCGACAGTGCTTATCAAACCATCAATATCTACATCCCCGAAGCCTATTTCAACGGTGGCAGCATCAACGGCTACACCGCGCAAACCGCGCCCATCTTCCTGCCCAACCAAATCGGCGGCTATATGCCGGCCAAAGCTGGTGTGCCAGGGAAGGGTGGTTTCGGCCCAAGCAAAGAAGGGCAGGTTGACGCCATGCAGGTTGCTTTGGCTAGAGGCTATGTGGTGGCCTCGCCCGGCACGCGCGGCCGCACCGCCGCCACCGGTAAAGCGCCTGCCGCGATTGTCGATTTGAAAGCAGCCGTGCGTTACCTGCGTTTCAACGATGCGGTGATGGCCGGTGATGCCGAAAAAATTATCTCTAACGGCACCAGCGCGGGCGGTGCCCTATCTGTGTTGCTCGGTGCCAGCGGTAATCAGGCCGACTACGAGCCCTATCTGCAACAGCTTGGTGCCGCTCCGGCTAAAGACCATATTTTCGCCGTTTCCGCCTATTGCCCGATTTCTATTTTAGATCATGCCGATGCTGCCTATGAATGGCAGTTTAACGGCGTGAATGACTACCAAAAAATGGATATTTCCATGATCGATTACCATGTTGAACGCAAATTGGTAAACGGTACGCTCACCAACGAGCAAATCCAAATTTCAGGTAGCCTTAAAGCCCAATTCCCAGCCTATGTGAACAGCCTGCGCCTGCGTGATCCGCAAGGCCGGGCACTGCGGTTAGACGCCCAGGGCAACGGCAGCTTCAAAAACTATGTTGCCTCCTTCCTGCGCCGCTCGGCCCAAAGCCAGCTGGATGCAGGCAAAGACTTGAGCAGCCGCAACTGGCTCACTATCCGCAACGGCAAAGTGAGTGCCGTGGACTTTTCCGCCTATGCCCGTGCCGCCGGCCGCCAGAAAACCCCGCCCGCTTTCGATGCGTTGGATTTGAGCAGCGGCGAAAACCAACTGTTTGGCACCGCCACCACCGACAAGCAGCACTTCACCGCCTTCTCCTACCAACACCGTGCCAATGCACAAGCCACCTTGGCCGACCCGCAGACGGTGAAGCTGATGAACCCGATGCACTACATTAGCCGCCACACCACACCACAGCATTGGCGTATCCGCGTTGGCACGGCCGATAGCGATACCTCGCTGGCCATAGCCGCCATCCTCACTGCCAAGCTGCAAAACAGCGGCAAACGGGTGGATTTCGCCCTGCCGTGGGATGTACCGCACAGCGGCGATTACGACTTAGATGAACTGTTTGATTGGATGGATAAAACCGTACGCCAGCCGCGCGGTTAACTACTGGGCTATCTGAAAAATGTTCGGCAGACGTTTTCAGGTAGCCTTTATAACTCGTCAAACACAAAGCAAAAGAGACGGAGGCTACCTGAAAGTGATGAAGCAGATGATGGCGGCGGCATTATTGCTATGCTTGCTTGCGCCGGCTTATGCGAAGGATACCGAACGGCTTGATCAGTTGGTGTTTGCCCGGCAGGCACGGATGGCCACCCAATATTTGGGTGATCAAGCATCCAGCCTGGTAGTGGATCATGTTCTTGCCATGACGCCGGAGAAGCAGAGAGAGTTCGACCGGCTGCTTGCGGACAAACAGCAGGCGACCCGCTGGGAGAGCGAAATTCGCGGGCGGGTAATGCGGCAGTTTGTTGGCTATATTGTGCAATGCTATGCGGAAAACCAAGCAGATTTATGCGCTTATCGCGATATTGCCGGACGGATCCTCATGCGACAAACGCTGGAGCAGTCAAACGACAAACAGCCGATTATGCCGCTACACGAGCAAACACAATCTTGGATAACCGGCCACCCCCGGCAGGCTGCCGAAGCAGAACAGATTGCCGAATGGATGGCGCGGTTAGCCTTGCTTCCCGGCAGCAAAGATCGATAGCAGATAGTTTTCAGGTAGCCTTCCGCAGGCAACCCTTGAGGCTACCTGAAAATAAAACCGGAGCTTAATCCTGCAAGAACCCTTTATCTCAACCCTTTTTCCCAACCACACTTGAAACATCATGCAATCCTTTCTAGACCGTTATTTCAAACTTTCCGAAAACCAAACCACCGTCCGCACCGAGCTGATGGCGGGGCTGACCACCTTCCTCACCATGTGCTACATCGTCGTGGTGAATCCGCACACCCTGTCGCAGGCGGGGATGGATTTTGGTGCGGTATTTGTGGCCACTTGCATTTCCGCCGCCATCGGCTGCCTGATTATGGGCGCGCTGGCCAATTATCCGATTGCACTGGCGCCCGGCATGGGGCTGAATGCCTATTTCACCTTCAGCGTGGTTAAAGGCATGGGCGTGCCGTGGCAGGTGGCGCTGGCGGCGGTGTTTGTGTCTGGCATCATCTTTATTTTGTTCAGCTTTTTGAAAGTGCGCGAAATGCTGGTGAATGCGCTGCCGATGAGCCTGAAAATGGCGATTGCCGCCGGCATCGGCCTGTTTTTGGCGCTGATTGCGCTCAAAGGCTCGGGCGTGGTGGTGGGCAATGAGGCCACGCTGGTGCACATGGGCGAATTCCGCTTGCCGGTGGAGGGGCAGCCGGGCGTGTATACGCCGAATTGGCCGATGCTCTTGGCGCTGCTGGGCTTTTTCATCATCGTGGTGCTGGATTATTTCCGCGTGCGCGGCGCCATCATCATCGGCATTTTGGGCGTTACCCTGCTGGCGGTGCCGCTGGAGCTGACCCGCTTCGAGCGCGTGGTATCGGCCATTCCCAGCATGGCGCCCACCTTTAT
Source organism: Eikenella sp. HMSC061C02 (assembly GCF_001809035.1). NCBI lineage: Bacteria > Pseudomonadati > Pseudomonadota > Betaproteobacteria > Neisseriales > Neisseriaceae > Eikenella > Eikenella sp. HMSC061C02. Next base: position 8,760 of record NZ_KV795556.1, on the reverse strand, counting down.
GCAAATGGATTTCAACCATCTGTTTTCAGGTAGCCTGATTGCGGTGATTTTCGTATTTTTCCTGGTAGATTTGTTCGATAGCACCGGCACACTGGTGGGCGTGGCGCACCGTGCCGGCCTGTTGGAAAACGGCAAGCTGCCGCGCTTGAAAAAGGCTCTGTTTGCCGATTCCGTGGCCATCGTGGCTGGGGCGGCGCTGGGCACTTCCTCCACCACGCCTTATGTGGAAAGCGCCTCCGGCGTGGCTGCGGGCGGCCGCACCGGGCTCACTGCCGTTACCGTGGGCGTACTGATGCTCGCCTGCCTGTGGTTTTCACCGCTGGCCGAAGCCGTGCCCGCCTTCGCCACCGCGCCCGCGCTGCTGTATATCGGCATCCACATGATGCGTTCGGCCACGGAAATCGACTGGAACGACATGACTGAAGCCGCACCTGCCTTCCTCACCATGGTGTTTATGCCTTTCTCCTATTCGATTGCCGACGGTATCGCCATGGGCTTCATCAGCTATGCCTTGGTGAAACTGTGTTGTGGCCGATCCCGCGATGTACCGCCCATGGTGTGGGGCGTGGCTGTGCTGTGGGCATTGAAATTCTGGTTCTTGGGCGCATAAGGCACGTTTGAATAGCAGAGAGAAAAAGGCTACCTGAAAGTTTTCAGGTAGCCTTTTGGTATGTGTGGCAGAAATGAGAATATGGTGCGGTTCAATTAGGAGTGGCCCAGATATTTGAAAAACGCAGCAAAATTCTGCGGAATATGGTTTGGCGGCAGCTTGTTGCGTCAGCTGCTATCCATGGCAGTGTAAAGGGGGAATATGGTTATACATGGTTGTCGGGTTAAATAAGCTTAAATATCCCCTAATTCTTTGCTAATTATAGATAAGTATAGTTCGATTTATCTGAATGATTTTAAGAGGGCAGGGCCGAACATGGAGTTTCTGCACGCTATCAACCAAACCTTGTTTTTGTTTATTAATGCCGATCCTGATGACCATCCGAGCGGCATAATGATTGCTTTGCTGATAGCAGAGTATTTAACCGCCATTACGTTGGTTGCGGTGGCGGTTTATTTGGTTTGGAAACATCGGTGTCGGCGCGTTATCTGTTTGAATGTGCTGTGTAGCCTGCTGTTGGGCATGACGGTAACTTATCTGATCCGCAAGGGCTGGCATGTGCCGCGGCCGTTTGATATGCAGCTGGGCACTAATTTTTTGGCGCACAGCGTAACCTCGTCTTTTCCCAGCAAACACATGACTTCGCTGACTGCCCCGCTGATGAGTATGTGCCTGTTTGCCCCAACTCGGCTGGTGGGCGTGGCCGGTTTGATGGTGGCAATGAGCGTGGCGTGGTCGCGGGTGTATCTGGGCGTGCATTGGCCGCTGGATATGGCCGGGGCGCTGCTGGTGGGTTTGCTGGCAGCTTTAACCGTAAAGTATGGCTTACGCCCGTTGTGGATGCGCTGGCTTGAGTCGGCTGATGGTAAGTTTACCATCCAAGATAAAAAGGCTACCTGAAAACGTTGCGCCAAGAGAAATAGGCTACCTGAAAGGTTTAGCTCGATTGGAGCTATGCTTTCAGGTAGCCTTTTTATTGGGCCTTATAGCCAATCCATTTAACTTCTGCGACAGCGTTGGCTCGCCTTGTATTGATTGCCATTTGATTAGCGATGGCCACACTTGTCTGAATCAATCATAACGGCGGCATTTAATATCGGAATCCTCGCAGAAAATTGCGTTTTGTTCAGCCTGGCAGGCACGGCGGACTTGGGCGCGGGCCAGGCCTTCGTTGTGGCTGGTGGCTTCATAGGTTTTGCGGAACGGGGTAACGCTGCACACATAGGCCGGATTGCGACCTGTACGGTGCTCAATGATGACTTCGCGCACATTGCCGTTGCGCGCAGATTGATTGCGCTCCAACACGGCAATGCGTGCTTCCAAATCGGCAATGCGCCGCTCCAGCGTGCTAATGCGCGCGGCATCGTCGGCCGGTGCGGCATAGAGCGCGGTGGGCAGGGCGGAGAGGGCAAGGAGGAGGGGGAGTAGTTTTTTCATGAAAATCCTTGAGTTGAAATGGAAGTTGTATTTCAGGTAGCCTTTTCGGGGGCGGGATGCTACCTGAAAAATGGAAAATAAAACAGGGCAGGTGTGAATGAAAGGGTTGGGGGGGCTAGCATTGGTGGTGAGCCATTGCCCAGCTGGTTGGTTTTGCTCAAGCTTCAGTTCGGCAAACGGCGGCAGATGCTTTGTGCCATTTCTTGACCGGTTTGGTCGTCGATTTGGGTTTGACGCATGGTGCCGGCATCGAGGCTGTCGATGCGCAGGGTGATGGTTTTGGCCTGGCGATCACTATCGAGGATGGTGGCGATGCGGTGCTCTATGTTACGGAGCTCTGGATTGTTGCCGATGGTTTGGCGGGTAGCAGCATCATGCTGCGGGCGGGCACGGTTGCTGTTCCAGACGAGGATCAGGGTATCGTTGGATAGTTGCCAGGTGCCAGTGGCGCTTTGCTGGAAACGGAAGTTAAGGCCTTGGCGGCGGAAGGTATAGTCGCCAATACTGTTGGCGTAGTGGTTGGGGCGGAGGGTGAGGCTGTCGGTAACGGCGGCATAGATGCTGGGGTATTCTGTGGTGCAACGCCATTGGCCGGCAAGTTGGGCTTCGTTGAGAGGCGCTGCATTAGCAGCGCTGATGGTAGCGGTGAGGATAAGGATGGGAGTGAGTTTTTTCATAATGGTTCTGGTGCAGATAAGGTTGGTTTGGTGGGAGTTAGGTTTCAGGTAGCCTGCTTCTTGCCGCAGGCTACCTGAAACTGACGGCTGCCGCCTTACACGCCGGCTAGGTTGCAGAGGTATTGCCATAAGAGCGGCACGGGGCGGCCGGTGGCGCCTTTTTCTTTGCCGGATTTCCAGGCGGTGCCGGCGATGTCGAGGTGCGCCCAGGTTTGCTCTTTGGTGAAGTGGGCGAGGAAGGCGGCGGCAGTGAGGGTGCCGGCGGGGCGGCCGCCGATATTTTGCAGGTCGGCAAAGTTGGATTTGAGCTGCTCGCTGTATTCTTCAAACAGGGGCAGCTGCCAGGCTTTGTCGCCGCTTTGACGGGCGGCTGCGAGCAGGCTGTCGGCCAGTTCCTGATTGTTGGCCACCAGGCCGCTGGCAGCGCTGCCCAGCGCGATGACGCAGGCGCCGGTGAGGGTGGCCACGTCGATAAGGGCGGCGGGCTTGAATTGGGTGGCGTAGGTGAGGGCGTCGCACAGGATTAGGCGGCCTTCGGCATCGGTATTGAGGACTTCGATAGTGGTGCCGTCCATCGCAGTTACGATATCGCCGGGCTTGTTGGCGGCGGCATCGGGCATGTTTTCGCAGGCGGGGGCGACGGCGATGAGGTTGATGGGCAGTTTGGCGCGGGCGGCGGCAATGAAGGTGCCGATTACGCTGGCAGCGCCGCACATATCGAATTTCATTTCGTCCATTTCGGCACCGGGCTTGAGGGAGATGCCGCCGCTGTCGAAGGTTACACCTTTGCCCACCAGCACGACGGGTGCGGCATTTTTATCGGGCGCGCCGAAATAGGAAAGCTCGATGAGGCGCGGCTCTTGGGCACTGCCTTTGGCTACCGACCAAAATGATCCCATGTGCTCGCGGATGTAGTCGGCACCGAGGATTTTGGCAGATGCTCCGGCGGCTTGAGCTTCGGCGCGGGCGGTGTCGGCCAAATAGGCGGGCGTGCAGATGTTGCCGGCGGTATTGCCGAGGTCTTTGCATAAATTGATACCGTGCAGCAGGGCTTGGGCGCGGCCGAGTGCATCTTGGGCGGATTGGTCGGCTGCGGGGGAGTAGAAATCGGCTTGTTGCAAGGCGGCGGGTTTGGCGGTTTTTTTGAAGCGGTCGAAACGGTATACGGCTTCGCCCAGCGCGATAGTGAGTACATTGAGAGCGTCGGCCAATTCGGCAGCGGAGAAGGCGCTTAAGTCGATGGCAAGCACGGGCTGTTTCTGTGCCCAACCGGCGGCATGGCGGAAGGCTTTGGCCAGCGTATCGTGCCCCGTGTTGTCGAGTTTGAGTACGGCGGTGTCGGCAAAGCTGCCGTTGGCTGGCGTGCGGGCGGCGGCGAAGGGTTCGCTTTCGGTGAGCGTGCCGTAGAGCAGGGCGGCGGTTTCATCGGCCGGGGCGGCGGTGCACAAAAACAGGCGGGCAGCTTGGTCGGCGGGCAGGGTGGCGGAGTGGAGATGGAATTGCATGTTGGTCCTTGGGTTGATTAGGGTGGAAAACGGGTGGCATTTTATCGCTTGGCGCGGGGGAAAGGCTACCTGAAAATAAATGGGTGCAAAACAAAAGAGCAGGCTACCTGAAAAATTTCAGGTAGCCTGTTTATGATGCAGCGATAAAGGCTTACATCACTTCTAGCGTGTCGATGCCCAAGAGGCTGAGGCCGGTTTGCAGGGTTTGGCCGGTGAGGGCCGCCAGCTGCAGGCGGGTGTTGCGGACGCTGCCCTCGGCTTTGAGGATGGGGCAGGCTTCGTAGAAGCGGGAGAACAGGCTGGCTACTTGGTAGAGGTAGGCGGCGAGATAGTGCGGGTAGGAACTGTCGGCCACGGTTTGCAGCACGTCTTCAAACTTCAAAAGTTCGGCGGCGAGCTGGCATTCCAAAGGCTCGGTGAATACGGGCTGTTCGGTTCGGTTCCATTCGCCGGCTTTTTTCAACACGCTTTGCACGCGGGTGTAGGCGTATTGCAAATAGGGGGCGGTGTTGCCTTCGAAGGAGAGCATGTTGTCCCAATCGAAGATGTAGTCGCTGGTGCGGTTTTTGCTCAAATCGGCGTATTTGACGGCGCCGATGCCCACGCTGCGGCCGATTTGGGCGGCGGTGGCATCGTCCAGCTCAGGGTTTTTCTCTTTCACCAGGGCGGTGGCGCGCGCTACGGCTTCATCGAGCAGTTCAACCAGCTTCACGGTGTCGCCGCTGCGGGTTTTGAAGGGCTTGCCGTCTTTGCCCATCATGGTGCCGAAGCCGATGAATTCGGCTTTCACGTTTTCAGGTAGCCAGCTGGCTTTACGAGAGGCGGCGAAAAGCTGGGCGAAATGCAGGCTTTGGCGGGTGTCCACTACATAGATGATGTGGTCGGCTTTGAGTTCGCGCACGCGGTAGCGGATGCAGGCCAAATCGGTGGTGGCGTAGAGGAAGCCGCCGCCTTGTTTCTGGATGATGAAGGCGGCAGGGTCGCCTTCTTTGTTTTTGAATTCATCGAGGAAGACTACTTTGGTGCCGCCGTCGTCCACGGCTAAGCCGCTGGCCAAGAGTTCGTCTACCACGGGCTGCAAGTCGGCATTGTAGGAAGACTCGCCGCGCACGTCTTCGGGTTTGAGCAGCACGCCGAGCCGGTTGTATACGTTTTGCGCGTGTTTGAGCGACATGGCCACAAACTGCCGCCACAGGGCGAGCACGGCTTCGTCACCACTTTGCAGTTTCACCACGTATTCGCGCGCGGTGTCGGCAAAGGCCGGGTCTTCGTCGAAACGCACTTTGGCGTTGCGGTAGAACTGCTCTAAGTCTGCCAGTTCAAAATGTTCGTTTTGCGCCTGCTGCTCCACCAAATAGGCCACTAACATGCCGAATTGGGTACCCCAGTCGCCCACGTGGTTTTGCGCGATGACACGGTGCCCGAGGAAGGAGTGGACGCGGTTTAAGCTGTCGCCGATGATACTGGAGCGCAGGTGGCCAACGTGCATTTCTTTAGCCAGATTGGGCGAGGAGTAGTCGATGATGATGGTTTGTGGAGTAGCAGCCTGTACCACGCCGAGTCGGCCGCTTTGCAGGGCGGTGTGTACTTGCTTGGCCAAAAACTGCGGGTTCAGGCGCAGATTGATGAAGCCGGGGCCGGCCACTTCGGCGGAGGCAATCAGCTCGCTGTTGGCCAGCGCTTCGGCTACTTTCTGCGCCAGCTCGCGCGGGTTTTGTTTGCGCTGTTTGGCAGCACCCATCACGCCGTTAATTTGGAAATCGCCGAATTCGGGGTTTTTAGCCGGCTGCAACACTACCGGCGCGCCTTCGATACCGGCAGCGGCAAAGGCTTGTTCGGCTTCGCGGTTGAGGAGATGAGATAAGTTCATGATGTTTTCAGTTTCGGTAGATAAACAATAAAAATCTGTAATTTAGCTTCGGATTAAGCGCTGCACGGCAGCAGCAGCCAGCAGGGTGGCGGTGATGCCGCATATGGTGTGTAGCGACAGAATCAGGCCGGCATGCAGCCAGTCTTTGTGCAGCAGGCGGTCGGACACCTCGCTGGAAAGCGCGGAAAAGGTGGTGAGACTGCCAAGAAAACCCACAGTTAGTGCATTTTGCAGCGGCTGGGTAAGCGGCTTGCCGACTAACAGCAAGCCCAATATTATGCCGGCCAGCAGGCAGCCGAGCAGGTTGGCCAGCCAAGTGCCGAAAGCAAATTGGGCAAATAGAGGGTTGAAACGTAAACCCAGCTGCCAGCGCAACAAGGCGCCGAGAGTGGCGCCGATAGCAATCAGGGCTGGCTGGCTGTAAAGCGACGGGTTCATTTTTCAGGTAGCCTTAGGCTTTCAGGTAGCCTCCAGATAGCAGGCTGTGCGTTAGTTCGGCTTGATTGTATTGCAGTGTAAGGCTGTTTGTCTTTAGGCAGCCTTTAAAGAGCGGCAATCAGCTGCAGTACCATTTGGGCTGAATGCACGGAAGCGGTTTTCAAAAAGGTTTCAAAGCTGGTATCGGCTTCTTCGTCGGCGAGGTCGGAAATGGCGCGGATCACCACAAACGGCACGCCGAAGCGGTGGCAGCTTTGGGCGATGGCGGCAGCTTCCATTTCCACTGCCTGCACATCGATAAAATGACGGCGCACTTCAGCCACGGATTCGTTGCTGTGCACGAATTGATCGCCACTCACGATTAAACCACGGTGCACGGCAGCGTGCTCGAATACGGCGGCAGCTTTTTCGGCAGCGGCGCATAGGGCAGAATCGGACTCGAAGCGTGCAGGCATACGTGGTACATGACCGATGGCATAGCCGAAGGCGGTAACGTCCACATCGTGATGCGCGGTTTGCGTGCCGATTACTACATCGCCCACTTTTAGTTCGCCACCCAAGCCGCCGGCGCTGCCGGTGTTGATGACGAAATCGGGTTGGTGGCGTTGTAACACCAGGGCGGTGCTGAGCGCGGCATTCACTTTGCCGATGCCGCTTAAGGCCAATACGACGTTTTTACCGGCGTATTCACCGCGATAAATTTCGAAATCGGCCACATGCTCATTGCGCAGATTTTGTAGATTTTCTTTGAGCAGCTCGATTTCAGGCGGCATGGCGCCGATGAGTGCAATGGTTTGGGACATGATTGGACTCTTTCAAACCGCCCGCGTAGGCAATGGATGCGGGTGGCGTATGAATAAGCAAAACGCACTGCCTGTAAGCAACAGCCAGTGCGCTGGGGATGCCTGCTTATTGCTCGGCGTCGGTGGCAGGTTTCTGCTCGGCGGGCGGCTGCAGGCTCACGGCGCGTGCCGGAACAATGGTGGAAATCGCGTGTTTGTACACCATTTGTGTTACCGAGGTGTTGCGCAGCAACACCACATATTGGTCAAACGACTCTACCTGTCCTTGTAGTTTGATACCGTTTACCAAATAAATGGATACCGGCACATGTTCTTTGCGCAGTGCGTTTAAAAAAGGATCTTGTAACATTTGTCCTTTAGTTGCCATAGTTTATTTTACTCCGATTATTTTTGTTCAAACTTTTTCAGGTAGCCTTCTCCTGGCGGGATACTTCCCGTACAGGGTGGGTGAAAACTGAAAAAAGATGGTGAATTGTAGCCGTTTGGCGCAGCTTTTTCCAACTTTTTTACGCAAGCTCTCGATGAGTAAAGTTCTTTTTATGAGGCAGGTCAAACCGTGTGTACGGCTGGCTTGCTTTGGCGGGATTATTTATAAGCGTTGTAATTTCGTTGCTCTTGTATAATCGGGTAGTTAACACGATACGTATAAAGGGAAATTAAGATGGGCATTAAACATTGGCCAGAAAACGAGCGGCCGCGCGAGAAACTGTTGCATCGCGGTGCGGGAGCATTAAGCGATGCGGAACTGTTGGCCATCCTGTTGCGGGTAGGCACGCAGGGGATGAGTGCGGTGGATTTGGCGCGTTATCTGTTACAGGAATTTGGCTCACTCAACCGACTGCTTTCCGCACCTGCCGCCGAACTGACGATGCACAAGGGCATGGGCGAGGCGGCGTATTGCCAGTTTGCCGTGGTACGAGAAATCGGGCGGCGCCTGCTGGCCGAGGAAATGCGCGATACACCCGCTTTCAACTCGCCAGACGCAGTGGCCAATTATCTGGTGCTGCAACTGGCGCACGAGCCGGTAGAAGTGAGCGTGGCGATGTTGTTGAGCAGCAGTCATAAGTTGATTGCATTTCAGGAGTTGTCGCGCGGCACGGTGGCGGAAAACACGGTGTATATCCGCGAAGTGGCAAAGCTGGCTCTGCGCTATCATGCCGCTTCGCTGATTATCGCGCACAACCACCCCGGCGGCTCGACTGAGCCTTCAGCAGCAGATTTAGCCTTCACCCGACGATTGCAACAGGCATTGGCGTTATTGGATGTACGGCTATTGGACCACTTTATCGTGGCGGGCAACCGGGCAGTGTCGTTTGCCGCAAACGGGTGGATGTCGGAGTTGGTGGATAATGTGGGTAATTGAGGTAAACATTTCATTTTTAATCTAGGGGCTGTACTAGATTAGCAGATATGTTACCCT
>NZ_KV795555.1:0-380 GCF_001809035.1 Eikenella sp. HMSC061C02 | reverse complement strand
ATAATCAATCATCAAGACGGCTGCCATAGATAAATACATACTGTATAAATAGAATTCATCTTTTGGCAGCCGTTATATTTCCGCAATTTCCAGAGGCGTTCCGCAAAACACTATTTCAGCGGCTTGAGAATTTTACCGCGCCGGATATAGGTTTTGGTCATCTGCTCAGAGGTGTGGCCAAGTTGGTCGGAAGCGCTGCGGGTATCGGCAGCCAGGTAAATATCCGTGGCGGCTTTAGCTCTCAAGTCGCGGAATTGGAATGCGGACAACTCTTCCGCCAGTTCAGGCCGCTGCTGCATGACGGTTTTTCTCAACTCTAAAAATTGCCTGCTTAGGGCGGCGCGGGACAACGGTTTCCCGTGGCTGTTGAGAAACAGGTA
>NZ_KV795554.1:16781-35536 GCF_001809035.1 Eikenella sp. HMSC061C02 | reverse complement strand
ACTATATTGAGTGATTTTGCTTCCTAAGCCCCTTGTTAATTCACTATGGCCTCTGCAAACGGCGGCACGGGCGCACCCAATTGGTGCAGCAGCTGCACGGTTTCAAACACGGGCAGCCCCATCACGCCGCTGAAGCTGCCGGCAAGATGCGCCACAAACACGCCGCCAATGCCTTGGATACCGTATGCGCCGGCTTTATCCAGCGGTTCGCCGCTGGCAATATAGGCCGCGATTTCCTGCACGCTCAGTTCTTTAAACCGCACATCGCTGCGCTGTGCCGCCTCCAGCGTTTGGCCGCCGAGCGACACGCACACCGCCGTCCACACTTGGTGTTCGCGCCCGGAAAGGCTTTCCAGCAGCTCGCGGGCGTGCGCCGCATCGCGCGGTTTGCCCAAAATGGCATTGTCCAGCGCCACTACTGTATCGGCGCTCAACAGCGGTTGTGCCAGGGCAAGGCCGCGTTGAGTCGCCAGTTGCCGTGCTGCCGCGTTTTTCTGCCGTGCCATCCGCGACACATAATCCTCCACCGCTTCGCCCGGCAGCGCCATTTCGTCGATTTCTGCCGGCAGCAGCACGGGTTGGAAACCTAATGAAGCCAAAATTTCGCGGCGGCGCGGGCTGGCCGAGGCCAGATAGATGGTGTTGGGCATGGCGTTTCTTTACATAGCTGCGGAAGCCGCTAAGGCTACCTGAAAATCCTGTTTTCCGCGATAGCTAAAACGGGTGAATTTGCGCGAGCGGGGCGGTGTGGCGGATTCCCACGTTGCGCCGCCCGCAGCCGGAAGCAAAGTTAATCTACTTGAGAACTTGTTTTTCCCGTTCCCGCCCTAATCTTGCGCGGCAAACTGTTTATTTATCCATTAGCAACCATGAGCGATCAAGATTATTATCAAACCCTCGGCGTCTCCCGCGATGCCTCCGACGACGAAATTAAAAAGGCCTACCGCAAGCTGGCGATGAAATACCATCCCGACCGCAACCCCGACAATAAGGAAGCGGAAGAGAAATTCAAAACCATCCAAAAAGCCTACGAAATCCTTTCCGACCGCGAAAAACGCAGCCGCTACGACCAATTCGGCCAAGCCGGGGTAGACGGCAATGCCGGCGGCTTTGGTGGTTTCAGTGGCGCGGCCGGCTTCGATTTTGGCGATATTTTCAGCCAGATGTTCGGCGGTGGGGGCGGCACGCGTCAGCAAAACTTCCAAGGCAAAGACCTGCGTTACGATATTGAAATCACGCTGGAAGAAGCCGCAGCCGGCAGCAAAAAACGCATCACCATCCCCTCGCATGAAGAGTGCGACATCTGCCACGGCTCCGGCGCCAAACCCGGCACCTCCGCCACCACCTGCTCCACCTGCCACGGCTCCGGCGTGGTGCACGTGCGCCAGGCTATTTTCCAGCTGCAGCAAACCTGTCCCACCTGCGGCGGCTCCGGCCGTGAAATCAAAGAGCCGTGCGTTAAATGTCACGGCGCAGGCCGCGTGAAGAGCCGCAAAACGCTGGATGTGAACATTCCTGCCGGTATCGAAAACGAGCAGCCCATCCGCCTTTCCGGCGAGGGTGAGCCCGGCTCGCACGGTGCCCCGGCCGGTGATTTGTATGTGGTGGTGCATATCCGCCGCCACGAAATCTTCGAGCGTAACGGCTTGGATTTGCATTGCGAATTGCCTGTGAGTTTCACCATCGCCGCTCTGGGCGGCGAAGTGGAAGTGCCCACGCTCAACGGCCGTGTGAAGCTGAATATTCCGAAAGAAACCCAAACCGGCCGCCGCATGCGCGTGAAAGGCAAGGGCATGAAATCGCTGCGTTCTTCCTCGATGGGCGATTTGTATTGCCACATTGTGGTGGAGACCCCGGTCAACCTCACCGATCGCCAGCGCGAATTGCTGGAAGAGTTTGAAAAAATCTCCACCGGCCTCGACCGCGCCCAAACCCCGCGCCAGAAATCGTTTATGGACAAACTGCGCGATTTGAAAAACGATCTGTTCGACTAAGGCGGCAGCCCGCCGCACAAAAGGCTACCTGAAACCCACTAGGGCGTTTCAGGTAGCCTTTTTTCAGGTAGCCTGCTGCTTGCTGTGAACACACTTTTGCAGTATAAACACCTCCGTGCCACATAAAACAACATCATTATTCATCGGCGCTTCAAACCACTTCTCCATTTCCCCAAAACTGCCGCCAGCCGCCGTGCATCCGCGTGTGTGGCTGAAACCGCCGTCTGTTTTTCAGGTAGCCTTTTGCCAAATCGTTTGCGTGGCATGATATGCAGTGAACCAAAATAAGAATGGGTAAGGCGAAACAACGTACAGCATTCTTATTTGAATCTTCTACACGCAAGCCCTTGGGCACGGCAGCCCCGCTCACCGCATCCACACAGGAGAATTTTATGAAGAAAGACCAAACCGGCCATCATTTCCTCGCCCGCCTCGGCAAAACCCGCCTGCGCCCCGGCGGCCGTTTCGCCACCGAATGGCTGATCAACCAAACCCGCTTCGCCCCCGACACGCAGGTGCTCGAAGTGGCCTGCAATATGGGTACCACCGCCGTAGGGCTGGCGCAGCGTTTCGGCTGCCACATCACCGGCGTGGATTTGGACGAAAACGCATTGAATAAGGCCCGGCAAAACATCCGCGCCGCCGGGCTGGAACATCTGGTGCAGGTGCAGCACGCCAACGCCACCGAGCTGCCCTTCCCCGATAACAGCTTCGATGTCGTCATCAACGAAGCCATGCTCACCATGCTGCCGCTGGCCAATAAAGAAATGGCGGTGGCCGAATACTTCCGCGTGCTCAAGCCCGGCGGCGTGCTGCTCACGCACGATGTGGTGGTGAGCGAGCACAACACCGAAGAAGCCGTGGAACGCCTGCGCGACACCATCCAAGTAAAAGTTACCCCGCTCACCGAAAGCGCCTGGACCGATCTTTTCCACCGCAGCGGCTTCCGCGACATCACCACCATCAGCGGCGGCATGACCCTGCTCTCGCCCAAGGGCCTGATTTACGACGAAGGCTGGCGGCGTGCCTTCCAAATCGTGAAAAACGCGCTCAAAGCCGAAAACCGCGAAACTTTCAAACGCATGTACTGCACCTTCAATGACCCGGCCAAACCCATGGGCTACATTGCCGTACACAGCCGTAAGGCTGCCGATGCCGCTGTGGGCGAACAAAACGCTTGAATGTTTTGTACATGCCGGATGTAGGAAAGGCTACCTGAAAATCTACTGGGATTTCAGGTAGCCTTTTGGCGATGGCTGGGGTTTCGTGGTTCAGGGTTGGCGCGTTTCAGAGGGAAAGTTGAGCAAAAACGCATGAGCAAAACTTGTCAGCCACCGCTTCAAGCAGGGTTAATTTACCCGTCCGCCGGCGAAACCGACTTCCTTGTTCGGCTGATTGTTGAAATGTGCCTTACCGGCAATTTCATTGGCTTGCGGGCCAAAAATGCCGAGCTCGTAATTACCCGCCCCGTGTGTGGCAGAATTGGCTGCGCCGTTAATCACATTATGACCATGCGGGTTTTGGGTAATCGGTGCTTCTGCCAAATCAATATTGCCGAAACCGTTTAAGCCGGTAATCGAGCCGTGGCCTTTTCTTGCACCGTAATCAATTTGATAGTTCAAACCATTGCTGTGGTCAGCTGAGCCGGTAACCGAGCCTGTCATTGCCCGGCCTTTATAGGTGATGATGCCTTGGGTGGGCAGATTGCTGGTGAATTCACCTTGGATGGAGCGAACATAGAAGTCGCGGGTTGGCGTGGCCGGATGGCCGGGCTCGATTCTGTTGTGCAGTTGCGCGCCCACCACGGCGGAGTAGGCCTGTTTGTAAACTTCCAAAACGCCGCTTTCCATTTGGTTCCCACTGCTATCTTTCAGCACATAGGGCAGGGAGGTGAAGGCGTTCTGCCGTTTGTGGCCGATAGGGATTGTATCGCGGCTGGAGTAGTCTTTTTCATGATTCTGTGTGCCGATGAATTGGTCGTCTGTAATCCTGATAGTCGATGCCTGTCGACTGCCTATGGTGGGCAGTAGACCTGTGTGGGTGAACTCATCCGAGCCGATATTGCTCAGTTGGCGATAACCGCCTTCTTTGGGTGTAAACGGATCAGTAATCGCATTGGCCAGTGAGTTACCGGCGCTGCCGCAGCCGCCTAGGGTAAGGGCAGTGATGGCAATGTAAAGAATGTGATGCTTTTGCATGTCAAATCCTTTCGTTTTGTTGCAGGGAATACTATTTGGATTGGATACAGTATAACACGGCGCTTGGCAGGAAATATGACGAATATCAAATAGTTTGATATTTATTGGTAGTGAAAAGCTGGTTTGTTGGTTAATTTAGGCAAGAAAATTTACGTTCTTTTTTGAATATAAAATTTGTAAAAAAGGATATAAATGGTTAAGCCAGAACAGCTAAATCTGCTTGAAAACAGACGAGAAATTCGCCATTTTGTCCACAAAAAGGCGGTTGTGGCCGAGTGGAGTCATTATCATTTCCTGCGTTTTACAAATGTTAGTTCAGGTTTGGCGGGCATATTGAATCCGCTATAATCCGCCCGTTTATAGATTTTGCCGCAAAGAAAGCGTTGGATGAGAATACAGAACAAGCCGCGGCTGGCCGCCTGCCTGCTGCTGTTGCCTTTTCAGGTAGCCTTGGCCGATCTGCCGGCAGACAGGCTGGAAACCGAGCCGGATACCGGCTTCGACATCACGCCAGCGGCCGCGCCGCAGGTGGAGGCTGCGCCCGCTCCTGCCAACACTCAGCCCGACAAACGCCTGCAAATGAGCCGCGAAGAATTGCTCCAGCGCCCCGAGCTGCTGCAACAGGCGCTCAGCTATGCCGTGCTCACCCACAATGCCGACGGCGCGGCACTGCTGCTGCCGATTTATCTCGAATTGCCCGGGCCGCACGATGCGCTGCTGGTGGCTTTGGCACAGGCGCTGATTGCCCGTGCCAAGGGCGACTACCAGCGCGCCATCGGCCTCTACCGCGCCGTGCTGGCCGCCGATCCCGATATCCCGCCGGTGCGCCTTTCGCTGGCGCAAAGTCTGTTTGAAAATCGTGCCGACAAAGATGCGCGGCAAGAGTTCGAACATTTCCGCCAAACTCCCAATCTCGCGCCCGAGCTGCAACAGCTTGCCGGGCAATACCTGGAAGCCCTGCGCAAACGCGACCGCTGGAGCTTCGGCGGCAGCGTAAACTTCATCAGCGACAGCAATGTAAACAATGCCGGACGCGAGCGCGAAATCCGCACCCCGCGCGGAGTATGGACACTGCCCGAGCCCGAGTCCGCCCAAGGCTTCGCCTACCGCCTCAACGCCGATCGCGACTGGAACGTACACGGCAACCTCTACTGGCGGCTCAGCCTCGACGACTACGGCAAATTCTATTGGAATAACCACAAATACGACGACCAAATCGCCCGCCTCAGCAGCGGCCCCGCCTACAAAACCGCCCGTGCCGAAGCCGCCGTTACCCCTTATTACGAGCGCCGCTGGTATGGCACACACAAATACTCGCGCGAAGTCGGCGTGCGCGCCGAATGGCAATATTGGCTCACCCCGCGCCATAAAATATTGAGCGCGCTTGAAATCGGCGAGCAGCGCCACGACCGCCGCCGCTGGCTCGACGGCGACAGCTACACCGCTTCCGGCACTTGGCTCTTCGTGCGCAGCCCCACCCAATATTTCAGCTTCGGCCTCGACTGGCTGCGCAAAACCGCCGAAGACAACAGCGAATCCTACACCCGCAAAGGCCTGCGCTTGGGCTGGACGCAGCAATGGGGCTGGGGGCTCACCACCTCCGCCCAAATCAGCGCCGGCCACCGCAGCTACGACGCCCCCGACCTGTTCCGCATCACCCGCCGCGACCACGAGCTTGCCGCCAGCCTGGTGCTCTCCCACCGCAAACTGCAATTCGCCGGCATCACCCCGCAGCTGGTGGGCACCTGGCAGCGGGTAAACAGCAACCACTTCTTCTATCCCTACCGCAAAGGCAACGTGTTTATCCAGTTCGGGCGTTCGTTCTAACGTTGTAGGCTGGTAATGGAAAAAGGAAAGGCTACCTGAAAGTTTCAGGTAGCCTTTTGCACTGTAGTGGATTAAGTTTAAACCAGTACGGCGTTGCCTTGCCGTTCTATCCGTACTGCCTGCGGCTTCGTCGCCTTGCCCTGATTTTTGTTAATCCACTATAAAAGCGCCATTTAATCTTTCAGCCGCTGCGAAATCCTGTTCCACAAGCCGCGCAGCAGGTCGATGTCTTCGCGGCTGGGAGAGGCGCGGTCGAAGAGGCTGTGCAGGCGGCGCATCATGCGCTCTTGGTTGCGGCGGTTGGCAAAGCCGGTTTGCTCGATGATTTGCTCCAAGTGGTCCACCATGCCGCGCGTTTGGCTTTGGGTGGCGGGCGTATGTGCTTGCTGCAGCTGGCTCATGCCGATGCCAGTTTGGCTGAAAATTTCGTAGCACACCACTTGCACGGCCTGGGCGAGGTTGAGCGAGAAATAGGCGGGATTGCCGCTGATGGTGAGCAGGCGGTTGCAGCGTTGCACTTCATCAATATTCAGGCCGAAAGTTTCGTTGCCGAATACGAGGGCTACCTGAAAACCTTGCTGCGCAGCCTGCAGTAGCTCGGGCACGAGTTCGCGCGGGGTGTGCAGCGGCGCGGAGAGTTCGCGGCGGCGGCTGGTGAGGGCGCAGCTCAAGACGGTGTCGGCCAGCGCTTCATCTAAGCTGGCCACAATTTGCGCCTGCTCCAGCACGTCGCGCGCGCCGGAAGCGAGAATGAAGCTTTCTTCCGGCAGCTGGAACGCGGCAGCCTGGGCGGCATCGAAAGTAGGCGGCTCGGGGGTCATCGGCGTGGCCATCAGGTTGGGTGCGACTAGGGTGAGGCGGTTCAAGCCCATGGTTTTCATGGCGCGGGCGGCGGCGCCGATGTTGCCGGGATGGCTGGTGCGGGTGAGCACCACGTGGATGTGGCGCAGATAGTCGGGAACGGTGGGGGTGTCTGTCATATCAATCGGTTTCAGCGGCGATCAAAGCACGGCTTCCTTGCCAGCGGCATTGGCTGGCTTGGTTGGAGGGGGTGTACGGGCAATGATTAAGCACGATTTTTGGGTATTCAAGGCATTTTGTGCTGAGTGGGCGGGCTCACGATTCAAAGCGTTTGTCGGAACGCAAATTTTCCGGGCGCAGCGTTTTCCCTTCCAGCCAGCCATTTCGAACCTGGGTTTGCTGGTCGAAATAAGAATAGTAGGGCTTGATATCGAGCAGCGGGCTGCCGTTGAGCATATCTACGCCTTTGAAATGCACGATATTCCCGACCACGCTTTCCACGCGCACAATCGACATGCCGATACGGTTTGGCCGTTTGGGCGAGCGGGTGGCGAAAATGCCGTGCGGCAGCGTGTCCATAAACGGCACCACCTCCAGCTGATAGCCGGATATTTTATGCAGCAAGAACAGCAGGATGATATGCGAGAAGCCGTCTAAATCCTTTAAGCCAGGCACAAATTTTTCATCCAGCACGGCTTTGCCGCGCGTGTCGGCCAGCACAGACGGCTGTATCGGCATATCGGCGATGTCGTTAAACGGCGTTTCGAGGCGGCCGATGGGGCTAAGTGTAATCTCCATATATCATCAATCGGTTTCAGCCGTCTGGGCTTCACGCAGCGGCCAAGACAAACGATGTTTATGCTTCGGCTCGATGCCGCGAAACAGCGCGGCCAGTGCGGCGTGGTCGGCGGCCATGTCGGCGGTGTGGGTAAACAGCGGCAGGAAGCGCACTTCGCGCCGCCCGTAGTCGATCGCCACCGGCAATACCGGCACACTGGCGCCGCGGGCAATCCGCCAGTAGCCGCTTTTCCATTTGGGCGCAGCGTGGCGTGTGCCTTCCGGCGAAATGCCGAGAAACAGCTGCTCATTGCGGCGGAAGGCGGCCACGGCTTCGTCCACTACGCCGCCGGCGCGTTCCCTATCCAGCGGCATCACGCCCGCCCAGCGCAAAAATGCCGCCAAGCCGGGCACGGCAAACAGGCTTTTCTTGCCGAAGATGCTCATTTTCAAATCCAAAGCCAACAGAGCAGGCAACACATACAGCCCGTCGAAATTCGACGTGTGCGGCACGGCCACCACCACGCATTTGGCCACATCCGGCACGCTGCCTGCGATGCGCCAGCCCAACAGCCGGAGTAAAGCGGCCGCCACACGGCGGCTGATCCCGCCGCCCCGGCGCGGCACCTGCGGCGGCAGCGGCATCATGCGTTGTCCTTTTCCGCCAAAATCCTTGCTACGGTGTCCACAATCACCTGCGTTTGCGGATCGATTTCCACATTCACCCGCTCTCCCGCCCGGCGGCTGCCAAACAGCGTGCGGCTCAGGGTTTCGGGGATGAGGTGGACATTAAATTCGCTGTCGCTTACCGTGCCGATGGTGAGGCTGCAGCCGTCCAGCCCGATGAATCCCTTAGAGAAAACATAGCCTTTCAGGTTTTCAGGTAGCCTGAACCACACGGTGCGGTTCAAGCCGTGGGTTTCGATGCGGCTGATTTCGGCGGTGGCCGTGATGTGGCCGCTCATGCTGTGGCCGCCGATTTCGTCGCCGAAGCGGGCGGCGCGCTCGATGTTTACTTTGTCGCCCGGCTGCAACGTGCCCAAATTGGTTTTGGCCAGCGTTTCGCCCATCAGGTCGAAATCTGCCACGCCGTTTTCGTGTACGCGGGTGATGGTGAGGCAGCAGCCGTTGTGCGCCACCGATGCGCCCACGCGCAAATCGGCATCCGCGCCCTTGGGCAGGCGCACGGTGTGGCTGCGGAAATCGGGCGCACGCTGATCGACGGCCAGTACTTCGCCCAAGCCTTGTACGATTCCTGTAAACATGGTTTTTCCTTGATTACTTTATGGTTGGAGAGGCTACCTGAAAGCGCTCCTAGCCTGTTTTCAGGTAGCCTTTAGCTGTGCTGAGGCTACCTGAAAGGGAGTTTTCAAATTCAATATGCGGGCAACGAATGCCCCTAGTCTTCAAACACAAACGGCTCGAACTCCGGATACATATACACCACAATCTGTTCGCGGCCGTGCTGTTGGGCAAGTGCCCGCATTGCGTTTTGCGTGGCCACCTTTTCGTGGCCGATGCCCAGTTGTGCAATGTGTCGGTTTTCGATAAGCGGGAGGTAGATATTCAAATCCGGCTGCATGGCATTTTGGATGGCAAACTCGTGGATGGAGCGGCTGTGTGCTACCTCGCTGAAATTGAACAGGTTTTTGCAGGAAGTAATCTTCACCCGACGCAGCTTCTGCAAACCGGCTACTTGGGGAAAGCGTGTGATGCCATTTAAGGTTTCCACAAACAGAAACTGCAAATTCTGCATTTGCGATACAAAATCCAAGTTTTTCAGCTTAGGCAGCCGCCACAGCTGCAAATATTTCAACATGGGCAGCTGCGCGGCAGCATCTATGTTTTCAAAGCCGCATAGTTGCAGGGTGAGGTATTGCAGATTGTTCAGGCCGGCCACAAAATCGAGGCTTTTAGGCTTGGAAATACTGCGCAGTACGAGCGCTTCCAGCTCTTGCAGCTCGGGTAGGGCTTTGTCTAAATTTTTCTCCAACTTTTGGAGATATAGCGTTTTTAGGTGCTGAAAACGGGTGAGCACGCTCAAATCTGATTTGGCAGATTTGGTTTCGGAATCCAAATACAGGTTTTGCAGATTCGGATTTACGCCATTGAGGAAATCCAAACTGCCGAAGCCCTTGTTGGCTTTCAAAGCCAAGGTGTGCAGATTTTCAAACTTAGCCAGTTTTTCCAAATTGTTGATGTTGCCCACGCTGACTTCAAGCGACAGGTTTTGTAGCCCGGGAAAGTCAGCAATCCAATCTACATCGAAATCTCGATACAGATAAAAACGCAGATGGGTAGACGGATGCTGCTGCAGCACTTCTTCCCATAAAACAGGCAGAATGACCTTTAAATCAGCCCCTTCGATAATCTGGATACGGTCTAATTCGTGGATTTTGCTTTTGTATTTCGGCAGGTCTTTGCGGAACTCAGGTAGAGAATCAATGTTCCAAAAACCTAATCCGCAGCTGAATGATCCGGCCATATTGGTTTCCCTTTTTCAAAACATACGCTGCTGAACCGAAACCTGAGGCTACCTGAAAAATACTGTAGCCTATTTTCAGGTAGCCTTTTCTCAACGCACTTCCTGCCGCCTAATTAGCCAAGCGGCAGCGATGGCAAATACCGTGCCGGGCAGGATGGCGGCGCCGAAGGGCGGCATGCTGGAGAGTTGGGCGACATAGCCGGAGAGCAGGCCGGCGAAGTGGAAGGCGAGGCCGAGGCAGATGCCGAGAAACAGGCGCACGCCGATGTTGCCGTGGCGCGAGCTTTGCGGCGTGAAGGCGAGCGCCACCAAGGCCATCACCGTGCAAATCAGCGGGTAGAGCAGCTTGCGCCACCAAACGGTGGCATAGGCGGCGGTTTGCTGGCCGTTGCTTTGTAGGTGGTCGATATACATTTTCAGGCTGCGGGCCGACATTTGGTCGGTGTCCACCAAAAGCACGCCGAGTAGCTCCACGCCCACGTCGCTGGGCCATTCTACGCTGGCAAGCTGCTCGGTTTGGGTGCGTTCGGCAGCAATATGGGTGCGCGCCACCTGTTTGAGCGTCCAAGTGCCGTTGCCGTTTACACGGCCTTCGGAGGCTTGCCAAGCGGATTCCAGTGCGGCATGTTGGTTATAGCGGTAGATGCGGATGCCGAGCAGGCGGCCGTCGGGCAGCATTTCGCGCACGTTGATGTTGTCGCTGCCCTGCCGAAACCACAGGCCGCTGCCGCCCAGACTCACAGTTTGTTGTACGGCATGCAGGCGCAGCCGCTCGGCACGTTGTTCCATATAGGGGGCAACCCATTCGCCCAAAGCCACGCCGAGCAGCCCAGCCAGCAAGCCTACTGAAGCCACGGTGGCAATGATGCGCTTGAGAGAAGCGCCGCTGGTGCGGATAACCGTCCATTCGCTGGCGGAGGCGAGCTGGCTCAAGGCGGCCAGGCAGCCGATGAGCACGGCCAGCGGCAGTAGGGTATACATATGCCCGAACAGGCGCATACCCACATACAGAATCAGGGTGAGCACGGTGTAGTTGCCGTCGCCCACATCGTCTACGGCGTTAATCACTTCAAAAAACGAGAACAGCGCCACTAAGGCCAAGAGCGCATACAACGTGGCCGTGCCCAAGCGGCGGATCAGATAGCGGGTGAGCAGTTTCATGCCGGTTTGCCTCCCAAGGCCAGGCGCAAAGCCTGCCAAAATGGTCGCGAGGGCTGGCTGCGCACGCGCAACAGCAATACGGCCAACATCAGCATCAAAAGATGCGGCACAATCAAACCCGGCCACAGCGGAATCTTACCGCTGCTGATGCCGTCGCGCACCAGCGTGAGGCCGTTTTGATAGAGCAGAAACATGCCGATGGCGCTTAAGAGGCTGTAGCTGCGGCCGCTGCGGTTGTCCATATAGGAAAGCGGCAGTGCCAATAGCGCCAAAATCAGCACGCTCACCGGCATGGTGATGCGCCACATCAATTCGCCGCGCAAGTCGGGGTTGGTATTGCCCCACAGCTTGGCCGTTGGCACGGTGCGGCGGTGGATATCGCGCTGCACCAGCTTGGGCGCAGTGCCCACCACCAAATGCAGGCGCTCAAACGATACTTCATCGTAATCCGCCATACCCGGCGTGCCGCTGTAGCGGCGGCCGTTAAACAGTTCCAGCGTGCGCTTGTTGTCGGCTTCGGCAAAGCGGCCGCGTTCGGCGGTAATCAGCGTGTCGCGCCCCTGCGGGTTTTGTTCGCGGATAAACAGATTGGCCGCCTCGCCGCTGCCGGCATCGAATTTTTCCACAAAATACACGCGTGGCGTGCTGCCACCAAACTCCTGAAACACACCCGGGCGCACCATAGAAGTATCCTGCCGCCGCTTCAGCACTTCAGCAAATTCGCGGCTGCGCGCATCCGCCCACGGCATCACCAGCATCGACACCAATGCCGTGAGCAGGGCGAAAGGCACGGCAAACGCCATCAATGGCCTAATCCAGCCGTAAAGCGACAGGCCGGACGAGAGCCACACCGCCATTTCGCTGTCGCGCCAATAGCGGGAAAGCACGGTAAGCGCACTGATATAGGCGGTGAGGATGAGCACGATGGGCATCAGCGCCACCGTCCAAAATGCCACCAGCGTGGCCACCGCGTCTGCCGCCACCTTGCCGCCGGCCGCGCCGCCCAACAGCTTCACCGCCTGCACCGCCACCAATGTGGCCAAGAGCAGCACGAATACGCCCATCGCCGTTTGTGATACTTCTTTAATGAATTTTCTCTGATAAACCATATCGTTCCGTAGTTTTGCCGGTTTCAGGTAGCCTGAAGCAGCTGTTGGCCGAAGCCTCTCTTGCACACCAAGCAAGATGCCGTTGCAAAAAAGGGATAAATGCTTTAGGGGCTGCTGGCAACCACTTTTCCCAGTGGGTTTTTGCCCCCAAGGCGGCAGATTCAAGGCGGAAACCGCAGTAAGGCTGGACACCTTGCAATGATTTCCAGCGCGGAAGATGCCGCTGGGGCAATAAAGACGCGGAAACCAGAAGTGATCAACACTCCCTAACCATATAAAACAGAAACCGCGCGGATTGTACGGCAGAAGGCCGCTGCTGTCATGCGGTGCGCTGCAGCGCCGTAATCTTGATTTCTACTTTCCAGCCCGCATCCGCCAGCGCGGCCTGCACGCAAGCGCGGGCAGGGGCTTTGCCGGGCGCCACCCAAGCATCCCACACCCGGTTCATGCCCGCGTAGTCGGCCATATCGGGCAGGTAGATGACCGCTTCGCAAATATGCGCCTTATCGGAGCCGCAGTCGGCCAAAATACGGTCGATTTGCGCCAGCACATCGGCGGTTTGCGCTTCGATATCGGCTTCGGGGTTGGCAGGCACTTGGCCGGAGAGGAAAACGAAACCGTTTGCTACCACGGCTTCGGAATAGCGCGCAGCGGGGAGATGATGGAGGAGAGGCATGGGAAGCCCTTTCTTTGGAAACGGGGAAATAAGGGAAAGGCTACCTGAAAATCTTCATTTCATTGCGGCTCATGTTTTCAGGTAGCCTGTAAGCAGCAGGGCATGGATGCCCGATTTATTGCAGCTGCGGTTTGGGCAGAAATGCCGACAAAATCAGCGAGCTGGCCGCGCCGCAGCTCATTATAACCGGCATTTTCATCAACAATGTTTGCGGGCTGCTATACAACGTGCTGACATCCCAGTTTATTACCACAAACCATAACAATGACAGCACCGCGCCCATCACCACCACGCAGGCTACACCTTTTGCCGTGCGGTGCAGGCGCAACCGCATAGACAGCAAGCCGGTAAACAGCGCGGGGATGCCGCCGAACACATATCCCCACAGCACCAATCCCCATATTGCGCCAAACACCTCAGCCAAACTGGCTTGGGCAAGCCAGCCGCTTTGCAGCCATAAGTAGTAACAAGCCAACAACCACGCTCCCAACGGCCCGCCCAATAAGGCGTAAATAATCGGCACCCGCCACGGGTAAGGCGGTTTGGCGGGAACGGTTGTCTGCAGCTTACTTTGTTCCATCTTATCGTCCTTTTGGCATCATGCTATGGGGCTACCTGAAACGTTAGCTTCACAGAAACTCAGCTTCTTTCGGAAACCTTGTTTAACTTTGTTGAAGCTGGCGTTTTAGCTTCGCAGAAACTTCGCTTCGCTCCGTTTTCAGGTAGCCTCATCCAAAGCCGCGCACACGGCTTCGGCAGTCCGCCCGCTCGCGCCTTGGTGGGCTTGGATAAAGCCGGCGGCTTGGGCGGAGAAGCGTTCGCGTTCGGCGGGGTTGGCCAGCCAGCGTTGCACGGCGGCATACCATTCGGCGGGGGTGGCGACCTGAAGCGCGGTGCCGGCGGCCAATGCGCCCGCGCAGGCGGCGGCGAAGTTGTAGGTGGAATAGCCGAACAGGGCGGGTTTGCCGCAGGCGATGGGTTCGATGATGTTTTGGCAGCCGGTGTCCACCAGGCTGCCGCCCACAAAAGCCATATCGGCGGCCAGATAGTAGGCGAACAGCTCGCCCATGCTGTCTCCCAGCCACACTTGCGTGTCGGGGCGCACGGCGGCTTCGTCGCTGCGCCGCTGCACGCGCAGGCCGAGTGCCGCTGCGCCTTCGGCCACGGCATCGAAGCGCTCGGGATGGCGCGGCACGATCACCAAGAGTGCATCGCCGCGATACTGCCGCCACTCTTGCAACAGCAGCAGCGCTTCATCTTGGTTTTGATGAAAACGCGTGCTGGCGCACACCACAACGGGGCGGCTGCCGATGCGTTGCTTAAACGCCGCGGCCAGCTCGCGCATGGCTGTGGGCGGGGCGATGTCGTATTTCGTGTTGCCGCACACCAGCACGTTTTCCGCGCCGATGCTGCGCAGGCGTTCGGCATCGGCTTCGGTTTGGGCGAGCACGCGGCGGAAGGATTGCAGGGCGGGGGCGAACAGGGACGGCCAACGGCGGTAGCCCTGCGCGGATTGCTCGGAGAGGCGGGCGTTGGCCAGGAACACGGGCAGATTGGCCGCGCGGCAGGCAGCCAGCAGGTTCGGCCAGATTTCGGTTTCCATGATGATGCCGAAACGCGGCTTATGCTGGGCGAGGAAAGCAGCTGTCCAAGCCGGGTGGTCGTAGGGCAGATAGCGGCATTGGGCATCGGGAAACAGGCTCTCGGCAGTGGCGCGGCCGGTGGGCGTCATTTGCGTGAGCAGCAGCGGGGCATCGGGAAAACGGCGGCGCAAAGCCTGCACCAGCGGCACGGCAGCACGGGTTTCGCCCACAGACACGGCGTGCACCCAAATGGCGTGCTGCACAGGATTATCCAGCGGCTCGCCAAAACGCTCGCCTTGATGCAGCAGGTAGGCGGGCGAACGGCGGCTGCGTTTGGCAAGCAGGTGGCGGGCCAGCGGGCGACCGAGCAGGCGGGTGAGCAGGCGGTAGAGGATGGGGAGCATGATTGGATAAGGGGTTTCAGGTAGCCTTTGGGTGGCGTGAGGCTACCTGAAAATTTAGCTTGGGTGAAGTATGGTACGGATGTCGGGCATGAATGCCCGGGCTGCGGGAAACGGTTTCAGGGAGCCTGAATGCGGATTGGAGCTACCTGAAAGCCCTATCTTGGATTAGGCGGCAAACCGCAACCCAATGTTTGCCTGAGATAGCTTGGACTGCTACAACCTACGGCTAACCAGGTTGCGCGGGCTTGCCGATGTTTTCAGGTAGCCTGATGAGGCAGGCTAGTGCCCTTCCTGTTGCAGCAGGCGCAATGCAGATTGGGCGGAACTGTCCCCTTGTGCGGCAGCTTTTTCAAACCAGTAGCGGGCA
This sequence comes from Eikenella sp. HMSC061C02, assembly GCF_001809035.1. Lineage (NCBI taxonomy): Bacteria > Pseudomonadati > Pseudomonadota > Betaproteobacteria > Neisseriales > Neisseriaceae > Eikenella > Eikenella sp. HMSC061C02. Next base: position 20,154 of record NZ_KV795554.1, on the reverse strand, counting down.
CGGGCATAATCCTGAGTTACGCCCTGCCCACGGTTGTAAAGGACACCAAGACCATGTTGCGCAGCCGCCAGTCCTTGTGCAGCGGCTTTCTCAAACCAATGGCGGGCGCGGGTATAATCTTTCGGCACACCATGACCTTGGTCATACAACAGACCGAGGTTATATTGTGCGGCAGCATAGCCTTGTGCAGCGGCTTTTTCATACCAGCGGCGGGCACGGACGTAATCCTGAGTTACTCCCAGTCCTCGGTCGTAAAAGGCGCCGAGATTGTATTGTGCAACAGCATCACCTTGGGTGGCCGCTTTTTCATACCAGTGGCGGGCACGAACATAGTCTTGCGGCACGCCATGCCCGTTGTAATATAGGGACCCAAGGTTGTATTGCGCAGCGGCATAACCTTGAGCAGCAGCTTTTTCAAACCAATGGCGGGCATGGGCATAATCCTGAGTTACACCCAGCCCACGGTTATAAAGGACGCCGAGATTGTATTGCGCAGCAGCATCATTTTGGGCAGCCGCTTGTTCAAACCAATAACGGGCACGAGCATAGTCTTGCGGCACGCCTTCCCCCTTCGCATACAAGAGGCCGAGGTTTTGCTGAGCGGTAGCATCGCCTTGTTGTGCCAACGGCAAAAATAATTCATGGGCGCGGCGGTAGTCTTGTTGCTGATAGGCGGAAAAGGCCTGATCGAGTTGCTGCCGCTGCTTGGCCGTTGGTGCGGCGGCTGTGGTTAATGATGCGACCAACAGGCTGGCGGCAAGAAGGATTTTGATACGGCGGTTCATATTTTTTCCGATAAATAATTGGCAAATCTGCGATTTATCTCATTCTCTTACGAGAGAAGGGTTGGGTTTTCAGGTAGCCTGCCGCGCATTGGCGGAGGCTACATGAAACTTTATCCAAGCCAAAACCTTGCGGCGGCTTGGCCGCATGGCCGGCTAATCGAAGCGGATGGTGTAGCGCACTTCGCCGCTCACGGAGTCGGTGCCGACGCGGCTGATGGCCTGCAGGGTGCTGTTGATCTGCCAGATCAGCTTCACGGCCTGGTTGGTGCTGGTTACGCTGTATTCGTAGCCCAGATAGAGCTCGTTGGTGATGCGTTTACCGAAGGTGATGACTTGTTCGGCCGGGTTGAGCTCGCCGGTTTGGGTGTTGCGGGTGCGGCGGGTGGTCATGCCGAAGTCGTCGAGGAGGCCGATTTTGTCGTTGATGTTGCCGGCCAGGAAGGCGCCGGCGGCGGCGGCTACGGTGGCTTCGTCGCTTTCGTTGCCGCTGCTGGCGCGGCCGAGGATGAGCCAGGAGAGCTTGTCTTTGTCGCTCATCGGCTCGTTGGATACGAGGCTCACGCGCGGGTTGTCGAGGCTGCCGAGCACTTCCACGCCGGCGCCCACGGGGGAATATTTGCGGGTGGCGCGCAGGTTGAGGTTGGGCGAGGCGATGGGGCCGACGAAGGAGATGTGGCCTTTGTTGATGACGAGGTCTTGGCCATAGGCTTTATATTGGCCGCGCACGATGTTTACAGTGCCCACTGCGCGCACGTTCTCTTTGGGTTTGGCGCTGAGGGTGAGCTTGCCGCCGAGCAACACATCCAGCCCTTGGCCGCTGAAGCGGAAGTTGTCGTTCAAGTCGAGGGTGAGGTTCATCTCGATGGGGGTGGCGGTGCTGGTGTCGGCGGGTTTTTCTTCGCCGAGCACCACCACGTCGTCATCGAGCCCGGGCATGCTGGATTTCTGGAAGCCGAAGTGGCCGCTATCCACTTTGAGCTCGCCGTTTAGCGCCATGCCGCGCCCGGGGTTGTAGAGCAGTTGGCTGTTGCCGCTGAGGGTGAGCTTGCGGTTGGGGTTGTCGAGGATGGGGTAGCGAGTGAACTGGGCGTTGACGTCTACATCGGGGGTGGTGCCGGTGAGGTTGACGCGGCCTTTGAGCTCGACGCTGCCGTCTTTGCGGGTGAATTTGAGCGAGTCGATTACCCAGTCGCGGCCTTGGAAGCGGGAGCTGAGGCTGCCGTTATCCAAAATCACGCCGGTGTTGCGGTCGCGGTAGTAGAGGTTTTTGCCGGTGGCGGTGCCGTTGAGGCGGGGCTCGCCCACGTTGCCGGACACGGTGGTGTCGATGGCGAGCGCGCCTTTGGCACTCATGCCGCCGGGCAGGAGGTTGCGGATGGCGTCGAGTTCGGGGATGTCGAGTTTCAGGTAGCCGTTGATTGGGGCTTGGCTGATGGCGTTGCCAAACTGCTGGCTCACGGCTACGGAGGCGTCGAGCGTGCCGTAGCGGGTTTTGCCGGTGAGGCGGTTGTCGATGCGGCCGCTTTGGAAGCGGGTGTCGAGCACGAGATTGCTCAAGCCCAGCGCTTGCTGGCGGTAGGGGATAACCACGTCGCCGGATTGCTGGGTGAGTTTTAGGTAGCCTGTGGCGTCGCGGCTGTAGCGCAAGTCCCAATCGCCGGCCACCACGAGCTGCAGTTTGACGGATTTGTCGTCTTTGCCCAGGCCGATCAGGTTGTCCAGCTCTTGCAGGTGCAGGTTGGTGGCGTTGCCTTTGCTGCTGATGCCGCTTTGTTTTTCCCACACGAAATTGTGTAGGTTGAGGCTGCCACCCATGGCTGCCCAGCGGGCGTTGTCGAGACGTACGCGTTTGGCACCGGCTTCGATTTGGATGGGGTTGAGCAGCTTGAGGTTGAAGGCGCCGCCGATGTCGAGCTGGCCGATGCGGCCGTTCCATTGCTGCTCGTTGTTCAGCCCGCCGTTGGCGGCCAGATTGAGACGGAAGGGCTTGCCACTGAGGCTGAGGCTGCTGTTGCCGGTGATACTGTGGCTTTTGCCGCTGCCGTTGGCGTTGAGGTTGATGTTGTCGATTTGGGTGCTGCCGATGTGGATTTTCCGGCCGTCGAGCTTGATGTTGAGCGGCTGGTTGAGATCGGGAGAACCTTTGAGGTCGAAATCGAGGCGGTCGATGCGCACGGCGTTTTGCACGGCAAGGCTGTCGGCGTGGCCGTGCAGGTCGGCAGTAAGCTTGGCGGGGTCGCCGGAGAGGAAACCTTGGGCTTTCAGGTAGCCTGTGAGGCCGAAGCCGAAGAGGTTGAGGTTGGGCGCGTCGATGTCGAGATTGAGGCGGTCGCCTGCCTTACCGAAGCTGCCGTCGGCGTGGATGCGGTTGCGGCCGAGCAAAAGGTGGAGGTCGGCTTTGGGCAGGTGGTCGTTTTGATAACGCAAATCGGCCTTACCGGCGAGGGGGGCGCCGGAGAGCTGGCTGTTTTGCCAATCGAGCAGGAGGTGCAAATCGGGGTTTTGGCCGAGGCTGCCGTCGAGCTTCACGCTGCCGTTCACGCTGCCTTGCGGCAAATCGGCCAGTACGGCGGCGGGGTTGAAGCGGG
>NZ_KV795554.1:0-16681 GCF_001809035.1 Eikenella sp. HMSC061C02 | reverse complement strand
GCTGTTAACGCGGGCGGGGATTTTGCGGCCTTGGAAGAGCTCGAGCAGGGCTTCGCCTTGCATTTCGCCGCCGTTTGCGGGGGTGATTTTCACTTGTTGCAGACTGATGCTGCGCTGGCGGTTGGTTTTGTCGGTGAGCAGCTGGAAGGTGCCGCTGGTGGCGGTTTGGCCGGCTTTAAGCTGCCAATCGGCCTGCGGGCTGCCGAGGCTACCTGAAAGCTTGATGTCGCCGTCTAGGCTGAGGTCGAGCTTTTGTTTGAGGATGTCTTGCAGTTTGAATTGCTGCACGGCGGCATCTACGGCCATGTTTTGGTTGGCGCTGTCGATGTTGCCGTTGAAAGTGATGCGGCCGCCGGCGGCCAGCTCGGTATCGACATTGTCCAGATGCAGTTTGCCGCTGGTGTCCACTTTGAGTTTGCCGTTGATGCCGGCTACGGGGATGCCGTTGCCGTTGATGGGTGCGGGGGCTTGGTTGCGCACTTCGAGCAGGCCGGCGAGGGTGTCGGCTTCTTCGGCGGGATTGAGCGCGAGGTTGAACACCAAATCGGCGGCGGGCAGGGAGGGATCGAACCATTCGGGGTTGATTTGGCGGCCGTCGATGTTGAGGTTGATGATTTTGCGGTTGAGCAGCGGCTCGAAGGGGCGCAGTTTGCCGTTTACGGCAAAATGGGAATCGCCGTTGTCCAGCTGGACGAGCAGCTCGGGGTTTTGCAGGCTGCCGTTCATGGCGATGGCGCTGTCGGCCTGTTTGCCGTCCAGCTCGCCGCTGCCCACGATTTGGCCGTCGAGTTTGAAGGGCGTGGCGGTGTTGAGCGTGGCGTTGCCGCTGAAATTGTGCCAGGGCAGGCGCAGGGAAACGATGTTGAGCTTGTGGTTTTGGTGGTTGAACTGGTAGCTGACCGCGCCGGATTCCACCACCGGGTTGTTGCTTTTGCCCAGCAGGATGCGGCCGACTTCGATTTTCTCGATCTGTACGCCCAAGGGTAAATCCACGCTTTCAGGTAGCCTCATCGGTGGGCGGTCTTCTTTGGGCGGGGTGGGCTTGCTGATGATGCGGATATCGCCGGCGGCCAGGCGGTTGACGTGCAGCTGCCGGTGCCACAATTCATTGGGCTGCCATTGCAGCGCCACGCTGCTGATGTCTAAATCGGTGCCCTCAGTGGCTACCTGAATGCCGCTGCCTTGAAAGCCGCGCCACAGGCTGCCGTTCAATTCCTTCACGCTGATGTTCACACCGAACCAGGAAGGGATTTTGGTGATGCCGAAACGCAGGCCGGATTCGGTGCCCACCAGCCACACCACGGCTGCCACCAGAAGCGTGAGCAGCAGCAAAAAGGCGGAAAGCAGGCGGCGCAGCCAGCGGCGGCGCGGCTTCTTCGGCGGAGTGTTGCCGGCAGCGGCTTCATTTTCGGCTTCGGGCGGCAGGGTGTCGGAATCAACGGGTAGGGCGGTGTCGGTCATTTAGAATCGGGTTCCCAGACTGATGTGCCAGCGCAGTTTACGGTCTTGGTGGCCGTAGGCCAAATCGAAGGAGAAGGGGGCAATTGGGCTAAACCAGCGCAGGCCGACGCCGCTGCCGTGATGCCAGTTCATATTGGTGAAGTTGTGGCTCACCGAGCCCATGTCGTGAAACAGCGCCAACGCGAAGTTTTTGCCGATCGGTTTTTGATATTCGAAGCTGGCCACGGCCAAGGCGCGGTCGGGCAGCACGGAATTATTCGGGCCTTTCAGGCCGATACTGTCTTGCTCGTAGCCGCGCACGCTGTTGGCGCCGCCGCTGCGGAACAGCAATACGGAGGGCACTTCCAAATCTTGGTTGGAGTGGGTGTAGCCCAGTTCGCCGCGTGCGATGAAGGTGCCGATGTTTTTGTGTTCTTCCGGCGTGAAATAGTAGCCGGCGCGGCCATGTACGCGCTGCACCACGGCGGACGAGCCGAGCGAGCCGACGGTGGCGCCTACCTTGCCCTCCAAATAATAGCCGTTGGCCGGGCGCAGCAGGGTTTCGATGTTTTGGCGGCGCCAGGCGGCAGTGAGCATCAGCACATTGCTGCGGCCGAAGTCGGGGCCGCCCACAACGTGGCGTGATTCGGTGATGTATTCCAGCCCGAAACGTGCCTCGATACCGTCGCGGTCGCGCACGCGCCAGATGCCGGATTGGAGGGTGTTTTTATCCAGCTTCTGCGTGGTGGAGCTGTTATAGGCGATGTTGCCCGTCCAATACCAGCCGTTGCTGTTGCGCGGCTGACTCAGGCCGACGCTGGCGCTTTTTTCGTAGCGGTTTACGTCGGTAGCGCCGGCAAACACATAGCCTCGGTTGAACACATTGTAGTGTTCATAGCCCAGGCGGATGCCGGGGCCGTCTTTGGAATCGTAGCGCAGGCCGATATCGAATTTCTGGCGCGGCACTTCGCTCACCGACACCAACAGCGGCACGTGGTCGTCCACCATTTTGGAGAAATCTGCCTCCACCTGCGCGCGGCTGTAGTGGCTGTCTTGTTCCAGTGCCTGTTGGTAATCCAGGATTTTATCGAAATCGTAGGGTTCGCCGGGTTTAAACTGCGCCATGCCGGTAATCACCGAGGCAGGGTAACGCTCGTTGCCGCTCACTTGAATATCGCCGAAATACACCGGCTGTTTGCTGTCTACGCTCACAGAGAGCACGGCTTCGCTGGTTTGCGGGTTGATGGTGGCGCGGCTTTCGGTGAGCGAGGCCAGCGGATATTTATAGCGGCGCACGGCGGAGAGCACCGCGTCTTTGCTGCCGCTCCACTCGCTGTTCACAAACGGCTGACCCACCGGCAAGGCCCAGTTGGCCATGGCGCGTTTATAGTAGTTGGCCAATTCGGCATCTTCCAACACCTTGCCCACAATCGACACTTCCACATTGCTCACCTGCGTGCGCGGCCCGGGTTTCACCGTGATGCGCCAGCCGCGACCATGTGGGGCTACCTGAATATCGGCACGGAAATAGCCTTGTGAGCGCACAATCTGTTTGATTTCGTCTGGCGCTTCTTCGGCCAAAAACTGCATTTGTTCTTGGTCAATATCCGCATCCGGCTCGGTTTGGCGGTTGATAATGGAAAGATGTTCGCGCAAAAGTGCGGCCAAATCAGCAGGCGCATCAATGGAAATGGGGAAAGGCAGTTTGTTGGGATTAACCGTGGTGGGCTGCTCGATCGATTCTTTTTCTTTATTTTTTTGCACCGAATTGGCAGCCGCCTCTCCTGCCTTGCCGTCGGCACGGGCGGGCAGGCTCAGCAGCAAGGCGGCAATTACGGCAAGGGGAAACAGAGGGGTTTTCATGGGCAATCTGCAATCGGTAAACATCAAGCCGGTGTGTGTGTGCGGCAAACTGCGGCATATTAGCATTTTTGCCTTACGTTTTATAGTAAAGGCAGGCAAAAGAAATCCAGCCGGCCAAGGCTACCTGAAAGGGATGGTTGAGTTTGATTCTCCAAACGGTCTGTTGTTGTGTGTTTCAGATAGCCTCTATCCGCCCAAAGGCTACCTGAAAAACTCGCTCTCCCCGCCACAGGCAGCTTGCGTGAGGAAGTGCTGTCAGTAAATATTTGTGCTGATACGTTCGTTTCTGTTAGACTGAACTTTTTCCGCCCGGAACCATGGCTGAAGTAGGCTGATGCGTTAACAAGCACGGGGCTTTGGCTATAGACAACCACACAACCTAGGGATTTGTATGCAAAACAACACTCAAAGGAAAAGCCCGTTTGGCTTTTTCACCAGCCTGGGGCTGGTAACGCAGATTGCCATCGGCCTCGTGCTCGGCATTTTGGTGGGCGTACTGGTGCGCAACACCGCCGCTGCCGACGCAGTGGTGGAAATCGGTGCGATTTTCGGCAGCCTGTTTGTGGGCGCGCTCAAAGCGGTGGCACCGATTTTGGTGTTTGCCTTGGTCATTTCCGCCATCTCGCAGCACCGCAGCGGCAACCCCACCAATATCCGCCCGATTTTGGTGCTGTATTTGGTGGGCACGTTTGCCGCCGCCGTAGTGGCCGTGGGTGCGAGCTTCCTGTTCCCTTCGCAGCTCTTGCTCAGCGGCGTGGAAGCAGCCAGCAATGAAGCGCCCACCGGCATCGGCGAAGTGATGCGCCACCTGCTGATGAACCTGGTGTCTAATCCGATTCAGGCGCTGGCCAATGCCAACTACATCGGCATCCTTGCTTGGGCATTGGTGCTCGGCACGGCTTTCCGCCAAGCCAGCGAACAAACCCGCACGCTGATCAACGATGTGGCCGAAGCCATTTCCAAAGTGGTACGCGGCGTTATCCGCTTCGCCCCCTTGGGCATTTTCGGGCTGGTGCTGGTTACCATCGTGAAAGAAGGCTTCGACAAACTGGGCTTCTATCTGCACCTGTTGGCCGTATTGCTGGGCGCGATGCTGTTTGTAGCGCTGGTGGTAAACCCCATCATCGTGTTTACCCAAACCCGACGCAACCCTTTCCCGCTGGTGTTTACCTGCCTGCGTGAAAGCGGCGTAACCGCCTTCTTCACCCGCTCTTCCGCCGCCAACATCCCCGTGAACATGGCTTTGGCGAAAAAACTCGGCCTGCATGAAGACACTTATTCCGTGTCTATCCCGCTGGGCGCCACCATCAACATGGCCGGCGCGGCCATTACCATCACCGTCCTCACCATGGCCGCGGTGCACACCTTGGGCATCGCCGTGGATTTCTGGACGGCATTGCTGCTGAGCATCATCGCTGCCATTGGCGCCTGCGGCGCGTCCGGCGTGGCCGGCGGCTCGCTGCTGCTGATTCCCATGGCCTGCAGCCTGTTTAACATCCCCAACGATATCGCCATGCAGGTGGTGGGCGTGGGCTTCATCATCGGCGTGATTCAAGACTCCGCCGAAACCGCCCTCAACTCCTCCACCGACGTGCTCTTCACTGCGGCCGTGGATCAGTCGCACAAACGTTGATGGTTTGATTTGAATGCTAAAAAGGCTACCTGAAAATTTTCAGGTAGCCTTTTAATTATCGGGCAAACCAGGTAGGGCGCGTTACTACTACGCTATTTAGTCAAGTACATGGTTAAGAGCAAAACCTGTTTCAGGTTTCAGGTAGCCTTTCTTCCTCCCGCCACTTATCTGCGGCAAGCCTTATAGCGCGCTGCCGCGCGGATGGGTTTGCCAAACGCTGCGTTCGGCTTTTAGAGCATGGTGTAGTGTTTCTTTCGCTGCTTCAGGCCGTAGGCGGCCGCAGAGGAAAATGTCGATGGCGGCGAAGCCGTGTTCGGGCCAGGTGTGGATGCTGAGGTGGGATTCGGCCAAGAGCAGCACGCCAGTTACGCCGCCTTCGCCGCCGAAGGTGTGGAAACGGCTTTCGAGCACGGTGGCGCCGATATGGCGGGCGGTATGCTCCAATGCGGTTTTCAGGTAGCATTCGTTGCGCAGCAATTCGGGTGGGCAGCCGTATAAATCAAGCAGGCCGTGGCTGCCGGGGCTGTGGCTCATTTATGCCATCCCGAAGAATAGCCGCCGCCCATGCGCGAGCCATTGTAGGAGCGGCTGCCGCTGCTATGTTGCCTTACATCGCCGACAGAGGCGTAGTTGAACGCAGTGCTGCCGAGGATGGCTGCAATGCTGATGATGAGGAATTTTTTTGTGGACATAATGCTACTCTTCGTCGTCGGACAGCCTGCCGCGTCTAATCAGGAAATAAAAAACCAAGAAAGAAGCCACGCCGGGCAGCGACATGTCTTCTGGGCTAAGGAACATAGCGGCCCAGGCGGGCAAGTTAATGATGATGAATATTATCGAGAGCAAGGCTACCAACCAGGTCGGTGGGAGGTCGGCATCCCTATCGGCACTATGTTGCGGTATCTTACCATCGCCGATGCCGAACCACCTGCGTACCTGCCGGTAGCTTACCGGTGTGCTTTGGCTCCAGGAGGCTTCGTGCCGGTTGCATTCGGCACAAAGTTTGCCGTTGCTGTTTTGGCGGTAGTCGCTGTAGAAATCTACGTCGCCTTGGCGGATATGCCAGTAAAACGCACCGGCGGCGAAGACCACGCGGCCGCCGTAATCGTAGAGTTTGCGTAAACCCTGAGGTTGGAACAAGTCGCCCTGCAGGCGCGGCCACACGTTGAGCGTTTCCGACACGCTCCATTCGCCGTCGCCGCTTTCCACCAGCCACATAAAGCCGGCCTGCGGCTCGAAGAGCAGGTATTCTGTCCACGGGTCTCCAACCACGCCGCCGTTGCCGCCGTGATATACAGCCTGAAACGCGGCTTCGGGTTCCAATTCTTCGCGTCGTACCGCGCCGATAAGGGTGTAGGTGCGGTTCTCGATGGTGGCTTCCGCACCCAGATTCAGCGTGAATGAATAAGCTTGTGCATTGCGCCTATTGTTGGCTTGCAGCAATTCCAGCTTACCTTCTGTCGCATCCAGGTTACTGCCGCAGCTGGGGCAGAGGATGGAAGGCGTGAGGCCGGTAATCCATTGCACCGGTGAGCCGCAGTTCGGGCAGCTTTCGGCTTGGCGTGTGCCTTTGAGCCGGCCGGCGCTATCGGCCACCTGCTCGCTGCTGCGCGTATTGCTAAGTTGCAAGTCGGCCAACTTCACGCCCTGCCCCACAAACACTTCGGGTGGAGAAGAGGCGTAATCCAGCGTGAGGAAAATTTGTTCGCAGCGCCAGTCGGCCACTTGGTTTTTCATCTGCGGCGGCACGGCAAAGGGCAGTTCGCCCTGTGCGGCGGCCTGCTCCAGCACAATATCGCGCACGTCGGCCGCCCAAAAGCGTTTGTTGCGGTATATCAGGCTGCTGCGGCCGGCCACCAAGCTGGAAAATTCCGGAATTTCCTGCAAAGGCTCGGCGGCAGGCAGGGTGAAAACGTATTGGTCGCCCGATTCGGAGAGCCAGCCGTTGCCGCCGTCTTCAAACTGCACATACCACTCGTTCCACATGCCGGCATCGTATTTGGCCTGCAGGCGGCCGATGATGGCAAACGGGCGGTTGGCAAACGTGCCGGAGGTGCCGATTTGCAGCGGGCTGAAGTCTTCCAACAGGGCGGAATCGCGGCCGCTGTCGATAATGCCTGCGCCCTGGCGCACCAATAGGCTGTGGCAGAAGCCGCACACCAGCGTAACTGCCGTGGCCGAATGCGCGTGCACGGGCGCGCCGCAGCTGGGGCAGTCGGTTTTAAAGAAGGGTTCGCTCATGATGGGTTCCTAAGGGGCGGGCGGTTTGGCAGCAAATTTAGCGGAAATCTCGGCGGCTGTTAAATCGAAGCCGTCGCACAAACGGGCATCATCACGGCCGGCCAGCTGGGCAACAGTTTTCAGGTAGCCTGCAAACTCGAGAAAGACAGGCTGGTTTTGCGGCGTCAGGCAGAAAATGCCGTTGATTTGGTGCGAATCGCGGAGACGGCTCACCACGGCGCTGAACGCATCCCAATCGGCGGCAGCCTGCTCCGGCGCAACGGCCTGCAAGTCGGCAATGGTTTGCAATTCCTCTGCAAAATCGAGAATGGTGGGCCGGGTTTGCAGATGTTTGGCGATGACTTGTACGGGGTTTGTGGTTGGCATGATGGTGGGATTTGGCTTTCAGGTAGCCTTTAAGCCGCGTTTGAGGCTACCTGAAAGCTTACGGATGATGCTTTCAGGTAGCCTCAGCTGATCAACCAATCAGCTGCTTGAGCACTTCGGCTTTGGCCTTCTCGTAGTCTTCGGCGGAAATCAGGTTGCCGTCGAGCAGGGTTTTGAGTTTGGCCAGCTTGGCTTGCGGGTCTTCGGCGGCGGGGGCAGCCGGAGCGGCAGGCTGGGCAGCGGGCGCGGCTTGGGCAGGCTGTTGGGGCTGCGTCATGCCGCTCATGGCGCCAGCCATGGCCTGGCCGATACCGGCACCCACGCCGAGGCCGGCACCGATACCGGCAATGCCGCCTTCGTTTTGCGCGGCCATCGGAATGGCGGTGGCGGTTTGGTATTGGGTGAATTTGCCCATATCGCCGATGATGCCCATCGACATTTTGCTGTCCAGCGCTTTTTGCACGTTCTCAGGCAGGCTCACGCTTTCCACGGTGAAGTTTTCCAGCGTGAGGCCGAGTTTGGCAAACTCAGGCAGCAGCAGCTCGTTCATTTTCTGCGACAGCAACACTTGGTTGGCGGCCATATCGAGGAAGGGGATGCCGGAAGTGCCGAATGCAGCAGCCAGCTGGGTCATGGCGAGGTTGCGCAGCTGCTGTTCGAGCTGCTCGCCGCTGTAGGAGGCGCCCACGCCGGTTACTTCGCGGAAGAAGGCGGCGGGATCGCTGATGCGGTAGGCATACATGCCGAAGGAGCGCAGCTGGATTACGCCGAAATCGGCATCGCGCACGGTAACCGGCTGGGAAGTGCCCCAGCGGCGGGCGAGCTGCTGGCGGGTGTTAAAGAAGTAAACGTCGGATTTGAAGGGCGACTGGAATAATTTATCCCAGTTTTTCAAGTTGGTGAGGATGGGCAGGGTTTGGGTGGTGAGCGTGTAGCGGCCGGGCTGGAACACGTCGGCGGCTTTGCCTTCGTCCACAAACAGGGCGGCCTGCGCTTCGCGCACGGTGAGGCTGGCGCCGTTTTGGATTTCCTGGTCGGCCACGGGGAAGCGCCACATCAGCAGCCCTTCTTCGGGATTCGGCCATTCGATAACGTCGATAAACTGCTTCTTGATGAAATTGCCCAGCATGGGGGTTCCTTTCTTGATGGATAGGGAGAAGGGGAAGGCTACCTGAAAGCATGGCTGCAACGCAGCAGCCGGATACCTTGGCGCGGCCAAGGCTGCATTATTGCGCAGCTAAAATGGGGCAAATTTCTGCAAAACCAAATTTCAGGTAGCCCGTTGTGTACGCGTTGCTACACCAAACAGGCGGCGTTGAGCAGCCCCACCGCTACGGAAATCACGGCGCAAAGCGTGCCCACGGCCACGTTATTGCCGGCCAGCTCGCCGGCGGCATCGGGCACGAGGCGGGTGGCGGCGAAATACACCACAATCTGAATTGCCGCGGCCGCCCAGCTCCAGAGCACGAAATCCAGAAGCCCGACACTGTGGGTGATGCTGGAAGCCAAGGGCAGGCAAAAGCCGATGAGTGCGCCGCCGAAGGAAAGCGCGCAGGCCAGGTTGCCGTTTTTAATCAGCTTCAATTCGTCGGCCGGGGTGATGCGCAGATACACGGCGGAAAACAGCGCAGTCATGCCCAGGCCCACGGCCAGGTATTGCAGATACGACAGATATTGTTGCAGGGAAATGCTCATGGGTTGCCTTTGCAATCAGGGTGGAAAGAGAAACCGCAGCGGCGGCGATATGCGGCTGATTATGCCATACAAATGCCTGTTGTTCATCTTGCTTTGCCGTTTTATTTATGAAGCAAAATTTAGGTTTTAGGCGGCTTACTGAATTTCAGATAGCCTTCATGATTCGCACCCTGTTTGCCCTTATGCCTCATGTCGCACGAGCACTTCTGTTGGTTGGCGGCTCCCAAGAAAAGGCAACAGAAGAAAGGCAGCTACGGGCTGATGAAAAAAGGTATGGCTTTAGCTATATAATTCAGCCCATCATCAAGGTTACCTGAAACATGAAACCCGACCGCACCCTCATTATCTCCGTTTTCATCGTGGCCAGCTGCGGGCTGGCGTATGAACTCATCATTGCCGCGCTGGCCAGCTATTTGCTGGGCGACAGCATTTTGCAGTTTTCCTCCATCATCGGCCTCTACCTCTTCGCCATGGGCATCGGCGCGCACCTCACCAAATACATCCGCGATGAAGACGCGCTTTCGCGCTTTATCGAAATCGAATTACTGGTGGGCATCATCGGCGGGGTGTCGGCCTTGGTGTTGTTTGTGGTGTTCGGGCTGGCTGCCGCGCCGTTCCGCACGCTGCTGTATGCGCTGGTGTTGGTGGTGGGCATCGTGGTGGGCATGGAAATCCCGCTGGTGATGCGTGTGCTGAACCGGCGGCAGGCCGATTTTAAAGACCTGGTGGCCAAAGTACTGACGTTTGATTATTTGGGCGCGCTGGCCGTGTCGCTGCTGTTCCCGCTGGTGCTCGCGCCCCGGCTGGGCATGGCGCGTTCCGCCTTGCTGTTTGGCCTGTTCAACGCCGCCGTGGCCGTGCTCACCGCCCGTGCCTTCAAAGCAGAGCTGCCGCGCTACCGCGCCATCCAGCTGCGCGGCGGTATCGTGCTGGCCTGCCTGCTGGCCGCCTTCGCCGCCGCCAACCGCATCACCTTTCTGGCCGAACAAAGCTATTTCGGCGACCCGGTGGTATACGAAAGCCATTCGCCCTACCAGCGCCTGGTGATCACCAAATGGCACGACGACCTGCGCCTCTACATCAACGGCAACCTGCAATTTTCCTCGCGCGACGAAGCCCGCTACCACGAAGCCCTCGTGCTACCCGCCATGCAGATGGTGGGCGGGCAGGCGCAAAACGTGCTGATTCTGGGCGGCGGCGACGGCCTGGCCGCGCGCGAAGTGCTGAAATACCCGCAAGTGAAGGGCATCACCCTGGTCGACCTCGACCCGCAAATGACCAGCACCTTCCGCACCTCCGCCGAATTAAGCCGCCTCAACGCCGGCTCGCTCGCCAGCCCCAAAGTGCGCGTGGTGAACGACGACGCCGCCAAATGGCTGGAGCAGGCGCAGGAAAAGTTTAACGTCATCATCATCGACCTGCCTGATCCCTCCAACTTCTCGTTGGGCAAGCTCTATTCCGTGCCCATGTATCGGCTGGTGGCGCGGCATCTCGCGCCCGATGGCAAAATCGTGGTGCAATCCACCTCGCCCTATTTCGCCCCGAACGCCTATTGGTCGGTGGTGGCCACGCTGGAGGCCGCCGGGCTCGCCACCGCGCCCTATCATGTGTATGTGCCCTCCTTCGGCGAATGGGGCTTCGTGCTGGCCGCCCGCGAGCCCGATTTCCCCGTGCCCGCACAATTCAGCGTGCCCACCCGCTTTCTAAACGCCGACACCGCCGCCGAAATGTTCCGCTTCCCGCCCGACATGGCACGCCGCGATGTGCAGCCAAACTATTTGAACACGCAGATTCTGGTGCATTATTTCGAACAGGATTGGCGCAATGTGATGCGCTGAGAAAAGGCTACCTGAAACTTTCAGGTAGCCTTTCCCAACCGCTCAAACAAAACAGCCTGATTAAGAAAGCCTTTATCGAGCGAACACAGGATTTACCTGCCGCAAACCGCGTATTGATTTCCCTGTGTCCAGCCCCATTTCTCTCTTGTATTTGTAGCCGCGCACCTCTGCCCTACGGCTTTCAGCCAGCCCTAGCCCCGCGTTCATCCCAAGAGGTGCCTCCTGATTTTTATCCATTCCACAGAATATCCAACTATATGAGTGCCAACCAGAAAACCTATTACGACATCCTCGGCGTGGCCAAAGATGCCAGCCTGGCCGATATCAAAAAGGCCTACCGCAAGCTGGTGCGCCAATACCACCCCGATGTCAGCAAAGACCCCGATGCCGACCAAAAAACCAGCGAAATCAACCTCGCCTACAACACCCTGAAAGACGAGGCCAAACGCGCCGAATACGATGAAATGCTGGCCAACCCCTTTGGCCGCGCCGGCAGCGCCCACGGCGGCGCGGGCGGTTTCGACCCCGGCCAAGACTTTGGGCAATACTACCACTTCGACAGCAGCCGCTTCGGCGAAGGCCAGCCCTTTGGCAGCGGCGACTTCCGTTTCGACGACATCTTCTCCGCCTTCGGCCACGCCGGCGCAGGCCGCCAGCGCCAAACCGGCCCCATTCCCGGCGAAGACCAGCACGCCGAGCTGACGATCGACCTCGCCGCGGCCTACACCGGCGGCGAACGCTCGCTCAGCCTCGATATGCCCACCCTCGGCGCGGGCGGCCAAATGGCTTACGAGCGCAAAACCCTGCAGGTGAAAATCCCCAAAGGCATCAGCGAAGGCCAGCAAATCCGCCTGCGCGGCCAAGGCCTGCCCGGCTTCAACGGCGGCGCAAACGGCGACCTCTATTTAAAAATCCGCTTCCGCGAACGCGACACGCTGTATGTGAAAAACCGCAAAGACGTGTACCAGCGCATCGATGTGATGCCCTGGATAGCCGCGCTCGGCGGCAAAACCGCCATCGACACGCCCGCCGGCAAACTCAACATCAACATTCCCGCCAACAGCCGCAGCGGCCAAAACCTGCGACTCAAAGGCAAAGGCATTCCCGCCAAAGAAGCCGGCGACCTCTACCTCATCATCAACATTACCCTGCCCGAAACCATGAGCGAAGCCGACCGTGCAGCCTGGCAGCAGCTGGCCGAGCATTACGGCGTGAAAGGATAAACCATGAACCGCGAACAAGATATTCAGCTCACCTTCAACGAAATCGTGCGCGCCTGCGACGGCGATGCCGATTGGGTGGTTAATGTAATCGAGGAAGAAATCATTTCTGTGCAGGGCAGCCCGCGCGAGGCCGGCTTCAGCGGCTGGCAGCTCGCCCGCATCCGCCGCGCCCGCCGCATCAGCCGCGATTTCGAGGCCAGCGTGCCCGCTACTGCGCTGATCCTGCAACTGCTGGATGAATTGGAAACCCTGCGCAAAGGCCGTTTGGAGGATTAAAACCGAGCTTTGCCGCTGTAATGTCGCTAAGTAAAAAGGCTACCTGAAACTTTTCAGGTAGCCTTTTCGTTTTAGCGAATCTCTTCGCCGAACACTTGGCGCCACAGTGCGGCCACTTGTTCGTAGTGTTCGCGCAGGGTGTCGTCCACTTGTACTGCGCCCGCGCCGTGCAGCTGCTGGCGGTGTTGCACTTGGCGGTAGTGGCGGTAGGCGGCGGCGGTGCGCGCGGCGGCATCTTGGCTGAGCAGGCCGCGGCGGGCGGCCATATCGAGCAGGGCGATGTTGCCGTAGTTTTCCAACAGCTCGGGATACTGCCGGGCATGGAGCAGCACGAAGAATTGCACGATGAATTCCACGTCCACCACGCCGCCGCGGGCGTATTTCACGTTGTCTTCGCGGGCGGGGTGGGTGGGCAGCATTTTGCTGCGCATTTGGGCGATTTCCTGCCGCAGCGGGTTTGCTTCGCGCGGCAGGCTGAGGATTTGGCGGCGGACGGTTTCAAACTTGCGCCCCACTTCGGGGCTGCCGGCCACGAACCGGGCGCGGCTGAGGGCTTGGTGCTCCCAAATCCAGGCGTTGTCGTGCTGGTATTTGGCGAAAGCTTCGAGGCTGTGGGCTTGGAAGCCGCTGTCGCCGTTGGGGCGCAGGCGCAGGTCGGTTTGGTAGAGGTTGCCCGCGCCGGTGCTGCCGGAGAGCCAGGTGGTGAGGCGGCGGGCGTATTTGCTGTAGATGTCGGCGGCTTCGGGCGCGCCGTCGTCATACAGATACACCAAATCCAAATCGGAGCCGTAGGCCAGCTCTTTGCCGCCGAGCTTGCCATAGCCGATGATGGCGAAGCGGGGGATGGGGCGGTGGGTTTTGGGCATGGCCTGCCACACCTGCCACATGGTGTGTTCGAGCAGGATGTCGGCCAGGTAGGAGAGTTGATCGCTCAGGGCTTCGAGCGGCCAGCGGCCGGCCAAATCCTGCACGGCCAGGCGGAAGGTTTGGGCGTGTTTGAAGCGGCGCAGCACGTCCATTTTGGCTTCGGGGTCGCCGGCGGTTTGGAGGCTACCTGAAAGTGCGCCGATGAATTGCGGCCAGTTGGGGTGTTCCATTAATTGTGCCGACAATAATTCGTCCAGCAGCACGGGGTGTTGCTGCAAATATTCGGCCAGCCAGGGGCTTTGCGCCATGAGTTCGGCCACTTGGGCGAGTGCGGCGGGGTATTCCTGCAAAAAGGAGAGGTAGGCGGAGCGGCGGCTGATACTGTCGAGAAAGTCGAGCAGGCGCGGCAGGGCGGCTTCGGGGCGGCTGCTTTCGGCGGCGGCGGCCACCACGCGCGGCAGCACGGCGTCGAAACGCTGCTGGGCGCGGGCAGACAAATGCCGGTAGCGGCTGCTGCTGCGGATGTGCGCCAGCCGCTCGGCGGCTTCGGGCGCGTTGGCAAAGCCCAAGTCGGCCAGCTGCGCCGCCCATTCGGTGGCTGCGGCATCGTCTTGCCACAGGCCGGCCAGCGGCTGTTCGGCCTCGCTTTCATTCTCTTCGGGGCTGCTTAATGTTTGGTTGAACTGGGCGCTCACCTGGGCGCGCTGCGCGTTGAGGCTACCTGAAAATTCTTCGTAGTTGGCAAAGCCCATGCTTTCGGCCAACAGCTGCTGCTGGTCGGGGTTTTCAGGTAGCGTTTGGGTTTGCTGGTCGTCCCAGTATTGCAGGCGGTGTTCGAGGCGGCGCAGGAAGCGGTAGGCTTCGAGCAGCCTGGCGGCAGATTCGGGCGCAAGAATGCTGGCCTCGGCCAGTGCGGCCAGCGTTTCCTGCGTACCTTTGAGCTGGAGGCTGCGGTTTTGCCCGCCGCGGATCATCTGGAACACCTGCGCGATAAATTCCACCTCGCGAATGCCGCCCGCACCGAGCTTGATGTTGCCGGCCATGCCTTTTTTGCTCACTTCGCTGCGGATTTGGCGGTGCAGCCCGCGCAGGGCTTCGTAGGCGCCATAGTCCAGATATTTGCGGAACACGAAAGGCTGCACCACGCTGCGGATGCCGTTGGCATGTGGCGTGACCACGCGGCCTTTGCACCAGGCATAACGCTCCCATTCGCGCCCCTGCGCCACCAAATATTGCTCCAGTGCGGTTTCGCTCAACACCAGCGCGCCGCTGTCGCCGTCGGGGCGCAGGCGCATATCGATGCGGAACACTTGGCCGTCGGCGGTGATGTCGTTCAACAGCGCAATCAGCTTCTGCCCCACCTTGGTGAAAAATTCCTGATTGCTGCGGCTGCGCCGCCCGTCGGTTTCGCCCGATTCGGGATAGACAAAAATCAAATCCAAATCAGACGATACGTTTAATTCAAACCCGCCCGCCTTGCCCATGGCCACCACGCTCAAATGCTGCGTCGCGCCGCTATAGCGGCCGATGGGCGTGCCGTAGAGCGCGGTGTAGTGCGCTTCGGCAAAAGCGAGCGCGGTGTTCACCGCAAAATCGGCCAGATGCGTGATGGAAGCCGTTACTTCCGCCAGTTCGGCCGCGCCGCACAAATCGCGCACCATAATCTGCGCGAGCACATAACGGCGTAACAGCCGCAACTGCCGTGCCAGCTCGGCCTCATCCGCCGCTGCCGCGATGTCTGCCCACGGCGCGAAGGCGGCCAAATCCTGCGGCTGCAAAGGCTGCGCGAGCATGGGCTGCAAACGTGCAACATCGATTTGCCCGCTATCCAGCTGGCGCGATAGCCAAAGGGAAAAACGGCGGGCGTGGGCAATCATATCGGCAGGCATGGGGGGATTCCTTGTGTGCGGAGGGTATAAATCAAACGGGCAGATTATAGGCTACCTGAAGCTTTCAGGTAGCCTTAGATTGAGTAGATTAAGAATGGAGGGGCAGATTCGGCATGGCTGCCAGCTAAAACAGGCTTTCCTGCCGGGCGTTGGTTTCCGGTGTTTCGGGCTGCGCCAGCATATAAGTGCGCACGAAGTTGAAGAAGTCTTCGCTGATTTCAAAATGGCCGTAGCGCAGCCGGGCGGCATATTTTTTCCATTCCGGATGTGTGCGGATAACGGCAATCGGGCATTCGCGCCGGATTTCGGCATAGGCCACGTTGCGGCGGAAGGGGATAAAGCTTGCGCTCATCTGAAACGGGTAGGCCTGGTCGTCGGTAATCTGCCCGAGTGCGGTGAAGGCTTGCAGTTTGTCGTGGCCGTCCAAGCGGATTTTCGGGCTGTAGTAGAGCAGCCAGTCGCCGCGTTGCATACGGTTGAGCGGCGCGGCTTTGCCGTGGCACACTTGGCAGAAGTCGCCTGCCACGCCGCGCAGGACGTGCTCTTTGGAAACCGTGCCGATCCAGTATTTCATAGATATCCTTTTTCAGATGGGTTTCAGGTAG
Organism: Eikenella sp. HMSC061C02; assembly: GCF_001809035.1. Classification (NCBI taxonomy): domain Bacteria; kingdom Pseudomonadati; phylum Pseudomonadota; class Betaproteobacteria; order Neisseriales; family Neisseriaceae; genus Eikenella; species Eikenella sp. HMSC061C02. The sequence goes on along the minus strand of NZ_KV795554.1, from coordinate 745 downwards.
CCTCATGCGGCCGGCAGAAGGCTACCTGAAAATTTATTTTGACGGCTTGGGCAGGAATACGGATAACACGAAAGCCGCTGCCGCACCGCAACCCAAAAACATCCAGTTATCAGAACCAGACAAGTCGAACATGACGGCCTGACAGATGACCGACAGCAGGGCGCCTGCTGCCGTTACGGCAGCGATGCCGGGCAGGTTGCGCTTCAGGCGCAGCAGCATAGCCAAGAGGCCGGTAAGGATGGCGGGAATGCCGCCATCCCAGTAACTGGCCAGGAAGAGTTCTGGCATGTTTCTGAAAAACTGATTTGAGGGAGGTAGCGGCTCAGACGCGACAACATGGAACACCACTATGATGAACAGCATGACCGACACTATGCCCAAGGGCGGGCCGAACAGGCTGTAAATAATCAGCACCCACCACGCATACGGCGGTTTGGAGGCGGAGAGGCGGTTGGCCCGGTTTGGTTTCTTCAATCATTTCTTTCCTCGTACGGGCTACCTGAAAACTATGCGGCGAACGTAGCGCGGGTGGAATGGTATAAGCTGGAATTTATGCTCATAATGGTTTTCAGGTAGCCTGCAGGGAATATGTAGTAGGCAGCGAGTACCCGTCCTAGCTTGCTGTTATGGATGACGCAATATATTGTAATTGGTTTACTAAATATTTTAGTTTATTTGCCTGCTCTATATTGTTATAGATAGGGGCTGTACTAGATTAGCCCTAAATACCACACCAATCCCGCAA
>NZ_KV795553.1:0-16486 GCF_001809035.1 Eikenella sp. HMSC061C02 | reverse complement strand
ACAATGTGGACGGCATCCTGCTGCTGAAAGTGCGGGGGGATGACGAGAAGTATCAGAGCAACCGCTACAACCCGCGGAAAGACCAGATGTGGGAGGATGCGGCGGTAGAGAGTGAATCAAAGCGGGAAGAATATGTTGCCAGTTTTTTGCCATATTTTTCCCATGTGCACTATGATTATGTTGATGTTTTGCAAAAAGATGGCTCGATTATTCGTTATAGTGGTAATTGGCATATATATGACAAGCCGTTTAATCAAGAGACTAATCCAGCACATCCTGCCCGCTACGCAGTCACCTATGAGAATGATGTTTCTTGGGAAAACCGCAAGCATTGGATAGCCGGAACAACAATAAAGATAATTGACACAAAGACAAATGAGTTGATGGCTGAAAAAACGATGTATGTTTTTGTGCCGGCACTAGGTTATTCTAAGTTTGAACAAAATCCAAATCCTTGGGGTAGGGGAGATAGATGCCCAGAGGAAGATTCATACCAGTTACAAGCTGTTTCTTTTGCAAGGAAAGTTTTACTTTCACCTTCATTTAAACCGGAGGCCAGCAAGTAAGTTTGATTGATAAACCCAATATTCTTCAGGTAGCCCTTTCCCTTTCAGGCTACCTGAAAAGCCGTAGGTCAGGTTCTTGAATCTAATACCCTGCTAAAGGCTACCTGAAAAAAGGCTACCTGAAATTTCAGGTAGCCTTTGTTTACTTACATCAAACTTATCAGCCGCGTGTCCAGCTGGTGCCGTCCGCGCCGTCGCGCAGGGTGATGCCTTGCTCGGCGAGCAGGTCGCGGATGCGGTCGGATTCGGCCCAGTTTTTGTCGGCGCGGGCTTGCTTGCGCCGGGCGATGAGGGCTTCGATTTCTTCGTTGCTCAAACCGTTTGCGGTCGCGCCGCCTTGCAGGAATTCGGTGGGGTTACGTTGCAGCAGCCCAATGGTGCCGGCAAGGGCTTTGAGGCAGCCGGAAAGCTCGGCAGATTGGGTTTTATTGGCTTCGCCTGCCAACTCAAACAATACGGCCACGGCCTGCACGGTGTCGAAATCGTCGTTCATGGCGGCAAAGAAACGGCGGGTATAGTCGTTGGCTTCGGAGGCTACCTGAAACTCTACAGGCGGCACATTGGCCAGGGTGTTGTAGAGGCGGGTGAGGGCGTTTTTGGCGTCGTCGAGGTGCGCATCCGAATAATTCAGCGGGCTGCGGTAGTGGGCGCGCAGGATGAAGAAGCGCACAATTTCGGGATCGTATTGCTTCAGCACGTCGCGGATGGTGAAGAAGTTGCCCAGGGATTTGGACATTTTTTCGCCGTCCACGCGGATAAAGCCGTTGTGCAGCCAGTATTTAACGTGGCTGGCGATGCTTTGGCCGTGGTGGGTGTGCGCGTGTTCGTGTCCGCAAACATGGCCGCTGGCGCCAACGCTTTGGGCGATTTCGTTTTCATGGTGCGGGAACTGCAAATCTGCGCCGCCGCCGTGGATGTCGAAGGTGTCGCCGAACAGCTTGTCGCTCATGGCGGAGCATTCGATGTGCCAGCCCGGGCGGCCGTTGCCCCACGGGCTTTCCCATGCCGGTTCGCCTGCTTTGGCGGCTTTCCACAGCACGAAATCAAGCGGGTCGCGTTTGAAACCGTCCACTTCCACGCGCTCGCCCGCGCGCAGGTCGTCCAGCGATTTGCCGGATAATTGGCCGTAAGCGGCAAACTCGCGCACGGCATAATAAACGTCGCCGTTGGCGGCGGGATAAGCCTTGCCGTTGCGAATCAGGGCTTCAATCATGGCAATCATCTGCGGAATGTTTTCCGTGGCCTTCGGTTCAACGTCGGGCCGCAGTACGCCCAAGGCGTCGGCATCTTCGTGCATGGCTTGGATGAAGCGGGCGGTGAGCTCGCCGATGGTTTCGCCGTTTTCAGCCGCTCGGGCGATGATTTTGTCGTCGATATCGGTGATGTTGCGCACATAAGTGAGCGGATAGCCGCATTCGCGCAGCCAACGGGCAATCATGTCGAACACCACCATCACGCGGGCGTGGCCGAGGTGGCAGTAGTCGTACACGGTCATGCCGCAAACGTACATGCGCACATTTTTCGGATCGATGGGGGCGAAGGGCTCTTTTTGGCGGGTGAGGGTGTTGTAGATGCTTGGCATAGTGGCAATGGATGTGGTTAGTTAAAAATTAGAGGCTACCTGAAAATAAAACTACTGCGAAGTTTCTGTGCAGCTGAAATTTATTTGCTATCGGCTTCGACGGGACAGCTTGGGCCTTGGTAGGTGTAGTGCTGGTTAACTTGGGTGTTGTGGACGGAATTGCGTTCGGTATCGGTGGAGTTGATGGAGAAGGCAACAACAGGGCGCCCTTGCGGGTCTTCTTTCAGCACCATGCTCACGGTATAAGCATCCAAACCGGGCTTGGCTTGGGCGGGATTGAGCAGGGTGTAAACCCGGCCGTGGTCGGTTTGGCGTTCTTCAAACCGGCCCTGGGGATAGAGGCCGGTGGTGCGCCGACTTATTTGCTCTTGCAGCCAGGCTTGGCTGTCGGCAGGGATACAAACTTTCCGCTCGGCATGGATGGAGGGTGAACGCGGGAACGGAATAGCATCTGGCTCGTCGGCGGGGCGGTAGTTGCCACCATCGTTGCCCTGGTATAGATAGAGGCCGGCCGGGAGCTCGGCGTGGGCAAAAGCAACAGCACACAAGGCGAGCGCAGGCAGGAGGAGGCGGGAGAGGCACAACATATTTTCAGGTAGCCTGTTGGGTTGTCGGGAAGGGCATTGTAGCCGAAAGCCTTGTTTGCAGCCACATGGCGGGCAAATGTAAACAAACTTTTGGAAAGTTTTGAAAACGGTAAATGTTGCCGCAGCGGCTTTTGTTTATACGGCAGCTCGCCTATAGTGGCTACTGTAGGCAGCGTGTTTTATATTAACTTTTTGTTTTCACCAAACTCTTCCACAAAAGGAAATCAATTATGATGAAACGTCTAACAGTATTAACCCTAGCCGCCACCTTTGCCCTGAACGGCTGCGTTACCGATCCGGTTACCGGCCAGCAAACTATTTCTAAAACTGCGCTGTTCGGCCTCGGCGGCGCGGCAGCCTGCGGCGCGGTGGGCGCGCTGACCCACGGCAGCAAAGGCGCGCGCAATGCGGCGCTGGGCTGCGGCGTGGTAGGCGCGGGTGTCGGTGCCTATATGGACGTGCAAGAAAACCGTCTGCGCCAAGAGCTGGCCAACACGCCGGTGGAAGTGCAGCGCCAAGGTGACCAAATCAAGCTGACCATGCCCAGCGGCGTAACCTTCGCCACCAACAGCTCCAGCCTGAGCCCGGACGCAGTAAATTCGCTCAACACCGTGGCCAATGTGCTGACGCAGTATCCGGAAACCACCATTACTGTAGCCGGCCACACCGACAACACCGGCAACGACCGCATCAACAACCCCTTGTCTGAAAACCGCGCCCGTTCGGTAGCCGGCTACCTCACCGGCCGCGGCGTGGCTGCCAGCCGCATCAGCACCGTGGGCTACGGCTCACGCTCGCCGGTGGCCGATAACTCCACCGAAAGCGGCCGCGCGCAAAACCGCCGTGTGGAAATCTTAATCAACCCCACCACCCAAGCAGGTCGGCAGTAAGCTATAGTTAAAGCCAAGGCACGGCGGAAGCAATTCCGGCGTGCCTTTAGTTTTGCGCGACAACTGCCTTCATCAGCATCAAATGCCGCTTTATTTAAATCTTCATCTTGCCCGCCGCAAAGGCTACCTGAAAATGTCGGCACAGCAACACATTTAGTTTTGACTGTGCCGCGCTTCGTTTTCAGGTAGTCTTTACGCCGAACCTCGGCCGTTTCCACGTTTTTCTAATTTTGTCTACTCTAAAAATAGTATCCGAGCAGATTTTGCCAGACGAAATCCGCAACACAGCAGGGAAAAATATTTCCCTCGATAAATCAAGCATACTATTGCGAAATACATTCATAAATCCCAGGCGGTAAGTGTTGCGTTACTACAACTTATGTTGCATTTCTGCTAAAATCACGCCCGTGTTCCACTCTTATTTTTGATTATGCTGCTCGACCTAAACCGTTATTCCCCCGCCGTTTTCCGCAAAGAAGCCTCCAAATTGGGCGCTTTGGCGGTGCCCATGCTATTGGCGCAGATTGCGCAAGTGGGGCTGGGGTTCGTGGATACGGTAATGGCCGGTGGCGCAGGCAAAACTGATTTGGCTGCCGTGGCACTAGGCAGCAGCGCATTCGTTACTGTTTACATAACCTTCCTCGGCATCATGACCGCGCTTAATCCGATGATTGCCCAAGAGCACGGCGCAGGCGAAGTCGAGAAGGTGGCCGAACTGGGCCGGCAGGGCATATTGTATGGCCTGATGCTGGGCATTATCGGCATGATTCTGCTGTGGCTGATGATTCAGCCCTTCAATAGCTTTCTCGACTTGGATGCCGAAGTAAAACGGCAATTTGCCTTGTATGTGGGTCTGATTGCCCTTTCCATGCCGGCAGCCATGATCCACCGTGCGTTGCATGCTTTCGCTTCCAGCTTGGGCAAACCCAAACCCATTATGTGGATGAGCTGGATCAGCCTGTTTTTAAACATCCCGCTCAACCACATCTTCGTTTACGGCGATTTTGGTATGCCGGCCTTGGGCGGTGCGGGCTGCGGCCTGGCCAGCACCCTAGTATTCTGGTTTAACGCCGCCGCGCTGTGGGCTTATATTGCCAAACAGAAATATTTCCAACGCTTCGGCCTGTTCGCCCGCTTCTCCAAACCCAGCGCCAAGATTTTCCGCCAAATCACCAAGCTGGGCGTGCCGATTGGCTTGTCTTTCTTCCTCGAAGTTAGCTTATTTACCGTGATGATGATGCTGATTGCCCAACTGCCGGGCAATGCCGAAGACCACGTGGCTGCTCAGCAAGTAGTAAACAGCATCACCAGCCTGATTTATGTGATTCCGCAAGGCATCGGCGCAGCAGTTACCGTGCGCGTGGGCTATGCCATCGGTGCCGACCGCTATTTCCAAGCGCGTTATGCCTCCGGCGTGGCCTTGGCCTGCGGCTCAACCCTGGCTATCGTTACCGCCGTGCTCACCCTGCTGTTCCGCTATCCGATTATGCGCGTTTACACCGACGACCAAGCCGTTATCGGACTCGGCGCCACCATCCTGCTGTTTGCCTCCGCTTTCCAATTGGCCGACGCCATCCAGTGTATTGCTTCCTACGCCTTGCGCGGCTATAAGGTGACCAAACTGCCGATGGTGATTCACGGCATCGCCTTCTGGGTGGTCGGCCTCGGGCTGGGCTGCCTGCTGGCCTTCGGCACGAGTATGGGGATTTACGGCTTCTGGGCGGCCTTGGTGCTGTCGCTGGGTTGTGCCGCCGTTGCCCTCTTGTGGTGTTTGGCAACAGTAAGCCAAGAAATGCTGGAACATGAAGACGATGAGTAAACTGCAATACGATGCCGATTTAACCGCGCTGAACACCTTCGGCCTACCCGCCCGTGCTGCCGCGCTCTGTACATTAGACACCGCCGAAAGGCTACCTGAAATTTTCCAACTGCCCGAATACCGCCGCGAGCGCACCCTGTGGCTGGGTGGAGGCAGCAATATCCTGCTGATGAAGGACTACGACGGGCTGGTGGTGCGCATGGCCAATAAAGGCATTTCCGCGCCAGAGACGGCCGGCGGCAGCAAAATGCGCATCACCGCGCAGGCCGGCGAAAACTGGCACGATTTCGTACAGCACACCATCGCGCTGGGCTTGAGCGGGCTGGAAAACCTCAGCCTGATTCCAGGCACAGTGGGCGCTGCGCCGGTGCAGAATATCGGTGCCTACGGCGTGGAAGCCGAAAGCTGTATCGAAACTGTGCACGCCTGGGATTTAGACAGCGGCCAGCCGGTATTGTTCAGCCATGCCGACTGCCGTTTTGCCTATCGCGACAGCGTATTCAAACAATCCGGCGGCCGCTTCGTGATTACGGCGGTAACGTTCGTGCTGGATAGCGAATTCAAGCCCAAGCTGTACTACGGCGACGTGCAAGCCGAAGCCGAAACCCTGGCTCAAGGCGCGCCGCTCACCGCTGCCATCGTGGCCGAAGCCGTGTGCCGCATCCGTCGCCGCAAGCTGCCCAACCCCGCCGAAACCGGCAGCTGCGGCAGCTTCTATAAAAACCCCATCGTTCCCGCCGAACAAGCCGCTGCACTGAAGAAGCAGCACCTCGCCCTGCCGGTATACCCCCAGCCGGGCGGTCAGGCCAAACTCGCCGCCGGCTGGCTTATCGACCAATGCGGGCTCAAAGGCCACTGCGAAGGCCATGCTGCCGTACACCAAAAACAAGCCCTGGTGCTGATTAACCTCGGCGGAGCCTGCGCCGAAGACGTACGCCGTTTGTCCGAACACGTGCAAAACAGCGTTTACCAACGCTTCGGCGTGCGGCTGGAGCCCGAACCGGTGTGGTTAGGATAAGGAAGCTACGGCACTTATTTTTCCTGCTAAGACTGCAAAGCAATACCGCATGAAAAATAGGTGCTTTAGCTATAAGGCAAGATAATTGATAATGTATTAAAATTCCGCTATCTCATTTTCAGGTAGCCTCTCGCATAGGCAGAATTTACGTTGCAGCCAAGGAGACAACCCATGCCCAGGAAGCCCGGCAAACCCAACACCTACAACCGAATCATCGACATCAGCCTCCAACTGTTCAACGAGGAGGGTGAGCGCAATATCAGCACCAACCACATCTCCCAGCGCCTCGGCATCAGCCCCGGCAATCTGTATTACCACTTTCGCAATAAAGACGAAATCATCGTTCAGCTGTTCCAGCGCTACAGCAACAAACTGCTCGACTACATCCGCCAAACCGAGCTGCCCGACAGCATGGCCAAAATGGGGGAATATCTGCAGGGCGTGTACGACATCCTGTGGGAATACCGTTTCTTATTCAGCGACGTAAACACCCTACTCGTCCGCAGCAAGCAGCTTTTAGGCGAACACAACGAATTCACCCATGTGAAAATCTCCCCGCTTTTGGTGAAAATCTTCATCGAACTGCGCGACAAAGGCATCATCGAAGCCGACGACGAAGCCCTGCGCGAGCTCGGCTTAAACGTGTGGCTGCTCACCAAATACTGGTTCGACTTCGACAACTCCCAGCACATCGGCTGTTGGGACGAAAACGCCAAGCGGCGCGGCATCTACCAAACCATGAGCCTGATCCGCGGCTTTGTGAGCAAAGAACACTACCCAAACTACTGCGAACTGATGACGCAATATCGTTCCTAAAGCAGCAAATCAAACGGCAGCCGGAAACCGCCTTTCCGCTGCCGTTGCATATTGTGGGCGGCTTAACGGCATTTCTCCGCAGCCGCCATGCCTAGCAAGCCGAGGCCTTTGCAAACCCGGCTTGTTTCCCCCAACATTTTCAGGTAGCCTGCCGCCGGCATTAAAGGCTACCTGAAACATAAATCTGCCCCTGCCCTTCCGCATACCGTGGATTAAGTTTAAGCAGAGTTAGGCAACAAGCCAACGCAACGTTGGTTTAAAATGAATCACTATAAGCAAAAAAAGCTACCCGAAACACACCAACCATGACCCAATCCCTCACCATCCTCGGCAGCACCGGCAGCATCGGCACCAACACGCTCGATGTGGTTGCCCGCCATCCCGAACGCTTCCGCATCTTCGCCCTCAGCGGCCACAGCCAAACCGCCAAGCTGGCCGAACAATGCCTTGCCTTCCGCCCGCAATACGCCGTAACCGCCAACGAAGCGCAAGCCGCCGAACTGCGTACGCACCTGGCTGCCGCCGGCTGCCAAACCGAAGTGCTGCACGGCGAACAAGCCTTGTGCGACATTGCCACCGCGCCGGAAACCGACGGTGTGATGGCCGCCATCGTCGGCGCCGCCGGCCTGCCGCCCACGCTGGCCGCCGCCCGCGCCGGCAAAACCATCTACCTGGCCAACAAAGAAACGCTGGTGGTTTCAGGTAGCCTCTTCATGCAAACCGCCGCCCAATCCGGCGCCCGCATCCTGCCGGTAGACAGCGAACACAACGCCATCTACCAAGTGTTGCCGCCGGAAAAAGGCTGCCTGAAACAAAACGGCGTGCAATCCATCATCCTCACCGCTTCCGGCGGCCCCTTCCTGCACACCGACTTGGCCGATTTCCCCGCCATCACGCCCGAGCAGGCGGTAAAACACCCCAACTGGCAAATGGGGCGCAAAATTTCAGTGGACAGCGCCACCATGATGAACAAAGGCCTGGAGCTGATTGAAGCGCACTGGCTGTTCAACTGCCCGCCGGAGAAACTGGAAACCGTTATCCACCCGCAAAGCGTGGTGCACAGCATGGTGCGCTATGCCGACGGCTCGGTGTTGGCGCAAATGGGCACGCCCGATATGCGCACGCCCATCGCCTACTGCCTCGGCCTGCCCGAACGCATCGCCTCCGGTGTGCCGCCGCTGGATTTCGCCACCCTCTCCGCGCTCACTTTTGAAACGCCCGACTACCGCCGTTTCCCCTGCCTGGAACTGGCCTATCAGGCCATGCAGGCCGGCGGCGGCGTGCCCTGCGTGCTCAATGCCGCCAACGAAATCGCCGTGGCCGCCTTTCTGGCCGGCCGCATCCGCTTCACCGACATCGCACACACGGTGCAGCATTGCCTGGAGCAGGATTTTTCAGGCAGCCACCACAGCCTGGAAGGCCTGCTGGATTTAGATGCCGCCGCCCGACGCGCTGCAGAAGCGTTTGTGCAGCAAGTGGCACATCGCTGAACGTCTTTTTCATGCCAGGCAGCAAGCCGTATGAATAATGCGGCAAGCCGAGCCAATATGACAAGCCTTCGCTATGGGCGCAGGCTTTGTCGAGAACCTCTGTTTCCATTACAATTACGTTTTTCTTCCTGCAGCCGATTGGCGGCTGAGGCTACCTGAAAATACGGCTTTTTCTCTTTCAGGTAGCCCGCATCTGGTTCGCCTGCTTCAAGGAGCTTCTTGTTTGTTTCTTTTGCACACACTCGGCGCGTTTATCGTTGCCATCCTGATTTTGGTCAGCCTGCACGAGCTGGGGCATTTGCTGGTGGCGCGCTGGTGCGGCATCAAAGTGCTGCGCTTTTCCGTGGGCTTCGGCAAGCCGTTCTTTAATAAACGCTGGCGCAATATCGAATGGTGCTTGGCGCCGATTCCGCTGGGTGGCTATGTGAAAATGGTCGACACCCGTGAGGGCGACGTGGCCGAGGCCGACCTGCCCTACGCCTTCGATAAGCAACACCCATTCAAACGCATGCTGGTGGTAGCGGCCGGCCCGCTCACCAATCTGGCGCTGGCCGTGCTGCTCTACACCTTCTCCTTCGGCTATTTCGGCGTGCAGGAAGTGCGCCCGATGGTGGGCATGGTGATGCCCGACACGCTGGCCGCCAAAGTAGGCTTCCAACCGGGCGACACCATCACCGCCGTCAACGGCAAGCAGGTGCTCACCTGGGGCGATGCACAATCGGAAATCATCCTGAATTTAGAAGCCGGCAAAGTTCAGGTAGCCGTGCGTGAAGCCAACGGCAGCCAAACCACGCGCACCATCGATGCCGCCGGCACGCCGGAAGCGGAAACCGTAGCCAAACGCGGCGGCTGGTTCGGCATCACTGCCCTACGCTTGAACACCACGCTCGCCTCTATCCAGCCCGGCTCCCCCGCCGAGCGCGCCGGCTTGCGCAAAGGCGACCGCGTGGTGGCCGTGAACGGGCAAATCGTGCACACTTGGCCGGATTTAACCACCACCATCCGCCAACACCCGCAAGACAAACTGACAATCGATATTTTGCGCGGCGGCAAACCGCTTCAGGTAGCCTTGCGCCCCGACAGCCGTGAAGACCGCAACGGCGAGCGCTACGGCTATGCCGGTTTTGAAGCCGAAGTCGACCAACAATGGATGACTCGCGCCACCTACCGCTACCAGCCCACCTGGCTGGGCGCAGCCGAAATGGGCATGCAGCGCGTGTCTTCCTACACCACGCTCACCGGCCGCCTGTTTGCCCGCCTACTCACCGGCCAGGCTTCCATAAGCCACATTTCCGGCCCGATCACCATCGCCAGCTACGCCGGCAAAACCGCCTCCGCCGGGATTCAGGATTATTTGGAATTCCTCGCCGTGGTGAGCATCAGCCTAGGGATTTTGAATTTGCTGCCGATTCCTGTTTTAGATGGCGGCCATTTAATGTATTATGCCGCCGAATGGATTCGCGGCAAGCCCGTTAGCACCAATGTGCAAATGTGGGGATTGCGCCTCGGCCTCTCCCTGATGCTGATGCTGATGCTGCTGGCTTTTTTCAACGATATCACCCGTTTATTGGGATAAAGCATGAAACTGAACAAACTTACCTTCTCTTTGTTTGCAGCCGGATTGTCTTCTTGGGCGCTGGCCGCCGCACCGTTTACCATCCAAGATATCCGCATCGAGGGCCTGCAGCGCACCGACCCTTCCACTGTATTGGGCCACCTGCCGGTTAAAGTGGGCAGCACCTTCACTGATGGCGAAGGCGAACAAATCATCAAAAACCTCTATGCCACCGGCCTATTCGACGACGTGCGCGTGGAAACCATGGGCAACCAAGTGTTGCTAACCGTGGTGGAACGCCCCATCATCAACACGCTCACCGTTACCGGCGGCAAAACCCTGCCCAGCGACGCGATCAAGAAAAATCTCGACAGCTTCGGCCTGGGCCAATCGCAGCCATTCAACCAATCGATCCTAAACCAAGCCGTGGCCGGCCTGCAGCAGGAATATGCCAACCAAGGCAAACTCTCTGCCACCATCACCCCCGAGATTTCCCGCCTCTCGCGTAACCGCGTGGACATCACGCTGAAAATCGACGAAGGCCCTACTACCCACATCAAAGAAATCGACTTTGAAGGCAACCAGCACTTCTCCAACCGTACTCTGCGCCGTCAAATGCAGATGGATCGCCACGGTATGTTGAGCTGGCTCTCCAAAGACGACCGTTTCTCCGACGAAAAATTCCGTCAAGACCTGCAATCCATCACCGATTTCTACCAAAACGAAGGCTTCTTTGAAGGTCGGGTACAGGATGCCGATGTACGCTACAACGCCGACCGTACCGAACAGACGCTGTGGATTAAAGTACACGAAGGCGAACGTTACCGTTGGGGCAAAGTGCGCATCGAAGGCGACACCCGCGAAGTGCCGCGCGAAGAGTTGGAAGCCCTGCTGAAAATGCGTGAAGGCCGCCGCTACAACCGCTCGCAGATGGTAGAAAGCCTGCAAGCTATCCAAGACCGTATGGGTCAGGCTGGCTATGCACTGGCTCAAGTGGGCGTGCAGCCGCAGCCCGACCAGGCCAATCACATCGTGGATTTCGTTTTAACGGTAAATCCCGGTCGTAAATACTATGTGAATCAAATCCACATTTCCGGCAACAACAAAACCCGTGATGCCGTTATCCGCCGCGAAATGCGCCAAACCGAAGCTGCACCCTACGATTCAGCCAAACTCAACCGCTCCAAAGACCGTATCCAGCTCTTGGGCTATTTCGACGACGTGAAAGTGGAAACCCGCCCGCTGCCCGATACGCCCGACCAAGTGGACGTGGATGTATCCGTGAAAGAACGCTCTACCGGCTCGGTGGAAGTGGCTGCCGGTTGGGTACAAGACACCGGCTTGGTACTCTCTGCCGGCGTGGCACAGGATAACCTGTTCGGCACAGGCAAATCCGCCAACTTCCGCATTGCACGCGGCAAAACCCAAAATACCGCGTCCCTATCGTTTACCGATCCCTACTTCACCCCCGACGGTGTGAGCTTGGGCTACGACATCTACTATCGCGGCTTCATGCCCTACAAATCCAGCTCCAGCTCTAGCTCCAACAACTACGAAACCACCCGTATCGGCTTGGGTGCGCGTATGGGTGTGCCGGTTACCGAATACGACCGCGTAAACTTCGGCCTCGCCGTGGAACACCTGAACGTGAAGCTGCATGGCGACGTAAATTATCAACCTTACCGCTACCGCCAGTTCCTCCAAGAACATGGTGAGAAAAACTGGATTCTCAAAGGCAATATCGGCTGGGGACGCAACAAAACCGATGACGCGCTGTGGCCGACCCGCGGCTACACCACCAGCGTCAATGCCGACCTCGGCTTGCCCGGCGGTGATTTGAAATACTACATCCTTACCCACGACCAACGCTGGTTCTTCCCCTTAAGCAAGAGCTTCACCCTGATGCTGGGCGGCGAAGTGGGCTATGCCGGCTCCTACGGGGGCACCTCCTCCGTTCCCTTCTTCAACAACTTCTATGGTGGCGGTTTGGGCTCCGTGCGTGGCTACGAAAGCGGCTCTTTAGGCCCGAAGGTGTACGAGATTTACGGCAACTCTCGCAATATCGTTAATTACGGCGGCACCTATAAAGCCTATGCCTCCGCCGAACTGCTCTTCCCCTTCCCCGGCGTGAAAGACCAGCGCTCCGTGCGCCTGAGCGTGTTTGCCGATGCCGGCAGCGTGTGGGATGGCAAAACCTACAATACAGATGCCTACAGCTCTGCCAACCCCTACGGCACCAACGGCTACTACAGCCAAGACCACCGCTCTACCTTCAGCAACGAGTTGCGCTATTCCGTGGGTGCAGCACTGACTTGGCTGTCGCCGCTAGGCCCGATGAAATTCAGTTTTGCCCACCCGATGCGTCGGCGGGATAACGACCAAATCCAACGTTTCCAATTCCAATTGGGCACGACTTTCTAAGGAAAGTAGATGATGAAGCTTAATCTTCCCCGTATGGCAGCGGCAGCTGCTGCGATGCTAATCGCATCGCATGCTGCTGCCGACAGCGTACAAAAGCTGGGGTTTATCGATACCGAGCGCGTGTATCAGCAGTCTACCCAGGCGCAGCGTATCCAAACCACCCTGCAAAACGAATTCGGCGCGCGCCAGCAGGCTTTGCAACGGCTGCGTGATCAAGGCATTGCCCTGAAAACCCAGCTCGACCAAGGCCGCCTGAACCCTGCCGAACGCCGCCGCACCGAGCAGCAGCTGATTGCCCTGGATAGGGATTTGCGCCGTCAGGCCGCGCAGCTCACTGAAGAATACAACCTGCGCCGCAACGAAGAGTTCGCTGCCCTGCAGCAAAATGCCAACCGCGTGATTACCGAACTGGCACAGCGCGACGGCTATGACTTGATTATCCAAGACGTTATCTACGTAAACAGCAAATTCGACATCACCGACCAAGTTATTCGCGCTCTCAACAACCAATAAAGGCTACCTGAAAATTCCGGCCTCCCTGCCGCAAAACAGGCTACCTGAAAGCGAAACTTCACCGAAGTTAAAATGCAGAAACAGCTTTCCCACATTATCGCCGCCTTGGGCGGCACGCTTGCCGGGCAAGATATCGCCATCAGCCGTATTGCCCCGCTGCATGCCGCACAAAAAGGCGACATCAGTTTTGTTTCCCACCCCAAACACCTGCCCGAAGCCCTTGCCAGCCAAGCCGGCGCGCTGATTGTGCACCACAAATTGGCCGACAAACTGCCCGGCCGCAATCTGATTGTGTGCGACAATCCGCAACTCTATTTCGCCCAAACCGCCCGCCTGTTCCACCCCGCTCCCGCCGCCAACCCCGGCATTCACCCCAGCGCCGTGGTGGAAGCAAGTGCCATCGTGCCCGATAGCTGTGAAATCGGTGCCAACGTTTACATCGGCGACTGCGTTGTGCTGGGCGAAGGCTGCCGCATCCTGGCCAACTGCGTGGTGGAAGCCAACTGTGTGCTTGGCGATCATACCGTGCTGCACTCTAACGTAACCGTTTATGCCGGCTGCCGCCTCGGCGAACGTGTGGAAATCCACTCTGGCACCGTGATCGGTGCCGACGGCTTCGGCAATGCCTGGGCGCAAGACCATTGGTACAAAATCCCGCAAGTGGGCGGAGTGGAAATCGGTAACGACGTGGAAATCGGCGCCAATACCACCATCGACCGCGGTGCAATCGAAGATACCGTGATTGCCGAGGGCGCTAAAATCGACAACCTCGTGCAAATTGCCCACAACGTACATATCGGCGCCCACACCGCCATCGCCGCCTGCGTAGGCATTGCCGGCAGCACCCATATCGGCGCCTACTGCCAAATCGGCGGTGCTGCCATGTTTGTCGGCCACATCCACGTTGCCGACCGCACCTTCATTGGCGGCGGCACCCTCGTGGCCGCCTCCATCAACCAGCCCGACTACTACGCCAGTTCCTACCCGCTGCAAACACACCGCGACTGGGTGAAAAATGCCGTGCACCTGCGTCGGCTCAACGAACTGCACCGCCGCGTAAAAACGCTGGAAAACACAATCAACTATCCCGAAAACAAGGAATAACCCATGCAAATCGAAAATATCGAACTCCCGCTGGACGTGCGCACCCTGCAACGCCTGCTGCCGCACCGCTATCCCTTCCTACTGCTGGATCGCGTGATCGGTTTTGAAAAAGAAAAAAGCCTCACTGCCATTAAAAACGTTTCCGTAAACGAACCGTTTTTCCAAGGCCACTTCCCCGAGTTCCCTGTGATGCCCGGCGTGTTGATTATCGAAGCCATGGCACAGGCTGCCGGCGTGCTCGCCATCCTCAGCCGGGGCGAGCGCAAAGAAAACGAAATCTACTTTTTCGTTGGCATCGATGAAGCCCGCTTCAAACGCCAAGTCGTGCCCGGCGACCAAGTGCAGATTCATCTGGACGTAATCACCCACAAACGCGACATCGGCAAATTCAAAGCCACCGCCACCGTAGACGGCCAAATCGCCGCTGAAGCCGTCATCATGTGTGCCAAACGCGCGGTAGATAAATAAGCCGGCAAGATAGGTAATACCTTTTCAGGTAGCCTCTGCCAAACTATCCGCCGCATTTAGTGCCGAACCATTTTCAGGTAGCCTCACCCGGCAAAGCCCGCTGCCATAAGGAAACACCATGTCCCTAATCCACCCCACCGCGATTATCGACCCCAAAGCCGAGCTCGACAGCAGCGTTAAAGTCGGCGCCTACACCATCATCGGCCCGAACGTGCAAATCGGCGCCGGCAGCGAAATCGGCCCGCACGCCGTTATCGAAGGGCACACCACCATCGGCGAAAACAACCGCATTTTTCAATTCGCCAGCCTCGGCGCCATCCCGCAAGACAAAAAATACCGCGGCGAGCCCACCCGCCTGATTATCGGCAACGGCAACACTATCCGCGAGTTCACCACCTTCAACCTCGGCACCGTAACCGGCATCGGCGAAACCCGCATCGGCGACGACAACTGGATCATGGCCTACTGCCACCTCGCCCACGACTGCGTGATCGGCAGCCACACCATCTTCGCCAACAACGCCTCCCTCGCCGGCCACGTTACCATCGGCGACTACGTCATCCTCGGCGGCTACACCCTCGTGTTCCAATTCTGCCAAATCGGCGACTACGCCATGACCGCCTTCGCCGCCGGCGTACACAAAGACGTTCCCCCCTACTTCATGGCCGCCGGCTACCGCGCCGAGCCCGCCGGCATCAACAGCGAAGGCATGCGTCGCAACGGCTTCACGCCCGAACAGATCACCAATGTGAAAAACGCCTACAAAGCCCTCTATCGCCAAGGCCTGTCCTACGAAGAAGCCCGCAGCCAAATTGCCCAAGCCGCCGAAACCGCTCCCGAGCTGTCCGTGTTGCGCGACTTCCTTGCCGACTCACAACGTAGTATCATTCGCTAATCTTTCCCCCAAGGCTACCTGAAACAGCCAAACTGTTTTCAGGTAGCCTTTGGTGAACCTTCCCAAGTAGCACAACTCATCAACCAATAAGGAGACACCATGCAGAAACTCACCACCCTGGCTCTGATCGCCGCTCTGGCCGCCCCTGCTGCCGCCCTGGCCAACAACCTCGGCAATGAGCAAGACATCAACCGCGAAGTAGTCAGCACTGCCGACCCCGCTGCCCGCGAGCTGTTCTTGCGCCCAGTTACCCTGAAGCAAGGCCGTACCCACACCCTGCCCGTAACCCTGCGTGCCGGTAAGTTCTACACCTTCTTCGGCGACTGCGACGACAGCTGCAACAACATGGACATGAATCTGATGGCTGCCAACGGCGCCCGCGTAGCCGGCGACAACCTGCCGGACAACCAGCCACTGTTCACCTTCCAAGCTCCCAGCAGCGGCAACTACCGCATCGTATTGAGCATGAAAGACTGCGACGATGCCAACGGCTGCAAAGCCACTGTTCATGCTTTCGAAGGTACCCGTCGTGTATACGACACCTTCACCCGCCCCATGCGCTAATCTTGCATAGTTCAACCGCCCGAGCCACATAGCCCGGGCGGTTTGTTATTACAGAATGTTCAAAAGAACATTCAACATCAGCTCATCAGCAATCTTAATCTAGTCAAGTACCCACACGACTGAACCATTCAACTTTACTCTTAATTCAGCATAAAAATTAATAAATAAGGGGCTTAGGAAGCAAAATTTATTTTAAAG
>NZ_KV795552.1:0-3183 GCF_001809035.1 Eikenella sp. HMSC061C02 | reverse complement strand
TGAATATTCCTGGTTATCTAGGACAGCCCCAAATCCTTTTAGCAGGTTTTCAGGTAGCCTTTCTCTTTTTCGGCCGGTAACCCCTTAGTTTCGCCTCTCGGTAACGAAGGCGGCCAGTTGGCGCAATCGGTCGGCGCGAGTGTCGAAGCCAGACAAGGCTTGCTGCGCTTCGGCCACGAGCCGTTCGGCATAGTCGCGGGCGGCGTTCAGCCCCATGAGTTTGACATAGGTGGGCTTGTCGGCTTCTTGGTCTTTACCGGCGGTTTTGCCCAAGGTGGCGGTGTCGGCTTCGCAATCGAGCACGTCATCGATTACTTGGAAGGCAAGGCCGAGTTTGGCGGCGTAGTCGTCGAGCCGCGCCAGGGCGGCATCCTCCAAATCGGGGCAGCTTAGCGCGCCCAAGGCCACGGCGGCGCGGATGAGGGCGCCGGTTTTCAGGCGGTGCATGGTTTCCAGCTCGGCCTGGCCGATGCGCTGCCCCACGGATTGCAAATCGATGGCCTGCCCGCCGGCCATGCCGAGGCTGCCGGAAGCGCGGGCGAGGGTGTGCACCATTTGCAGCTGCCGTTGCGCGGGCAGGCCGTTGGGGCGGCTGAGCACGTCGAAGGCGAGGGTTTGCAGCGCATCGCCCACCAGAAGGGCGGTGGCTTCATCGTATTGAACGTGGCAGGTGGGTTTGCCGCGGCGCAGGCTGTCGTTATCCATGGCGGGCATGTCGTCGTGCACCAGGGAATAAACGTGCACCAGCTCCACGGCAGCCAGGGCGGCTTCGGCAGCGGCGGCTTCGGATTGCCCCAATTCGGCAGCAGCCAGCACCAGCAGCGGGCGCAGCCGTTTGCCGCCGCCGAGCACGGCATAGCGCATGGCTTGGTGCAGCCGCTGCGGCAGGCTGTTTTCTGCGGGCAGCACGCGCTCCAGCACGAGTTCGGCTTGGGCGCGGGCGCGTTGTTGCCAATTATCGGGTTTATTCATCTTGTTCCAATACCAGCTCGCGTTCCACGCCGGAATCCAGCACTTGCAGCTTCTGCTCCACTTCGGCCAGCCGTGCTTGGCAGAAACGCACCAGTTCGCTGCCTTCCTGATAGGCGGCCAGCGCGTCTTCCAGCGGCATATCGCTGGCCTGCATGGCTTGGTTGATGGCTTCCAGCCGGCTCACGGCTTCTTCAAAGGTTTTCGGTTTTTTCTTGGTCATGGCGGGTTTGCGGCAGTTCGATTCAAGGGCGGGATTGTAGCACAGCGGGCGGGAGGGTTTCAGGTAGCCCCGTTGTGCGGCAGGCTACCTGAAAATCTATAGTGAATTAAATTTAAATCAGGACAAGGAGGCGAGCCGCAGACAGTACAGATAGTACGGCAAGGCGAGCCAACGCTGTACTGGTTTTTGTTAATTCACTATATTTGCCCCGCCCAAGCAATATTTTTCAGGTAGCCCCTGCCTTCTGCAAACCCGAAAAGCGGCCAACAAAGTATTCGCCGCAAATGTGCCGCACTGTGCCGGCGCAGCCGAACTCCCCGCCGTTTTCAGGTAGCCTGCCGCGTCATCGGATAACACATACTGACACACTGCCCGCTTTCATTTACAATCGGCACGGCAAAGCAGCCGGAATAACCCGTCCGGCTGAAATATTTTATTTGTGACCACCTGCCAATAAGGAAACCCGATGCGTATCCGAACCGCCCTCTTACTGCCGCTGCTCGCCCTGCCGCTTCCCGCGCTGGCCGGCGAGCTCAACGGAGCCGAGCTGAGCCTGCCCTGGGGCATTCCCTTCGTGCTGATTCTGCTCTCCATCGCCACCGGCCCGCTGTTTTTCGCCCATATTTGGCACCACCACTTCGGCAAAATCACCGCCGGCTGGACACTGGCCTTCCTCATCCCCTTCACCCTTGTGTATGGCTTCTCCACCAGCCTGCATGTGCTGGTGCACGCCTTGGTGGCCGAATACATCCCCTTTATTTTGCTGCTGTGGGCGCTCTACACCATCTCCGGCGGCATCCTCGTGTGGGGCAATCTGCACGGCAGCCCGCGCATGAACACCGCGCTGCTCGCCATCGGTACGCTCCTGGCCTCCGTAATGGGCACCACCGGCGCCGCCATGCTGATGATCCGCCCCATCCTCAAAGCCAACGACAACCGCAAGCACCGCGTGCACGTGGTGATTTTCTTCATCTTCCTCGTGGCCAATATCGGCGGCGGCCTCACCCCGCTGGGCGACCCGCCCCTCTTCCTCGGCTTCCTCAAAGGCGTGGATTTCCTGTGGACGGTGCAACATATGCTGCCGCCCGTGCTGATTAGCGCCGCCGTGCTGCTCACCGTGTTCTACATCCTCGACAGCAAATACTTCGCCCAAGCCGATGAAATTCTTGCCAAAGACCCGAGCCCAGACAGCCCGCCCGAAAAAATCAAGCTCATGGGCAAATGGAACTTCCTGCTCCTGGGCGGCGTGGTAACAGCCGTGATGATGTCCGGCATTTGGCAGCCCGCACACCCCGGCTTTGAAATCCTCGGCACACACTACGCCCTGCCAAACCTCGCTCGCGACCTGATTTTGGTGGTGCTGGCCGTTACTTCCCTCGTCATCACCCCCAAACAGGTGCGCGCCGGAAACGAATTTAACTGGGGCCCGATTGCCGAAGTGGGCAAACTCTTCCTCGGCATCTTCATCACCATCGCCCCCGTATTGGCCATGCTGCAAGCCGGCGAACACGGTGCGTTTGCCCCGCTGATTTCCCTCGTGCACGACGCTTCCGGCAACCCGATCAACACCATGTATTTCTGGATGACCGGTATGCTCTCCGCCTTTTTGGATAACGCCCCCACCTACCTCGTGTTCTTCAACATGGCCGGCGGCGACGCACACACCCTGATGAACGGCCACCTGTTCCACACCCTGCTGGCCGTATCCATGGGCTCCGTGTTCATGGGCGCACTCAGCTACATCGGCAACGCCCCCAACTTCATGGTGAAAGCCATCGCCGAACAACGCAAAGTGCCCATGCCCGGCTTCTTCGGCTACATGGCCTGGTCGTTCGGCATCCTCGTGCCGCTGTTTATCCTGCACACCCTGATTTTCTTCGTGTGGCAGATTCTGTAAGGGCGCAGTAAGATAAAGGCTACCTGAAAACCTTGGTTTGGTTTTCAGGTAGCCTTTAAATTTGGGGCTGACGTAGATTAGCCCTAAATACCAC
>NZ_KV795551.1:0-5450 GCF_001809035.1 Eikenella sp. HMSC061C02 | reverse complement strand
GGATATCCGGGGCTTTGGCAAAGCTTTATATCTAATTTTACTAGCCTCTTTCACTTCTGCCACTTCCGCGCCGTCAGCGCCGATATTCGGTCAACAGTGTTTCCTGCATATCCAGCCCTTCTTCCCCTTCCTGCGCGGTAGCGCGGATATAGCTGCCGTCGGGTTGCATCAGCCAGGCTTTACGGTTGTCGGCCAGGGCGAGGGTGAGGGCTTCGCGCATGATGCGCTGTTTGATAGCCGGGTTTTCCACGGGGGTGCAGATTTCGATGCGGCGGAAGAAGTTGCGGCTCATCCAGTCGGCGCTGGCGATGAAGAGCTCTTCGCGCCCGCCGCTGTGGAAGTAGAACACGCGGGAGTGTTCGAGCAGGCGGCCGATGATGGAGCGCACGCGGATGTTTTCGGAAAGGCCGGGCACGCCAGGACGCAGGGTGCACATACCGCGCACGATTAAATCTATCTGCACGCCGGCCCGGCTGGCTTCATACAGGGCGCGGATGATGCCGGGCTCGATCAGCGAATTCATCTTGGCAATGATGCGGGCGGGTCGTCCGGCGCGGGCTTCGGCGGTTTCGGCGGCAATGCGCTCCAGCAGCATGGGGCTGAGGGTGAAGGGGCTTTGATAAAGCTTGTTGAGCCGCGTGGGTTGGCCTAAGCCAGTGATTTCCATGAAGATGGCGTTCACGTCGGCGGTGATGGCTTCGTCGGCGGTGAGCAGGCCGAAGTCGGTGTAGATGCGGGAAGTGCCTTGATGGTAGTTGCCGGTGCCGAGGTGGGCGTAGCGCTTCAGGTAGCCTCCTTCGCGGCGGATAACGAGCGCCATTTTGGCGTGCACTTTGTAGCCGAACACGCCGTACACCACATGCGCGCCCGCGCTCTCCAGCCGTCGCGCCCAGTTGACGTTGTTTTCTTCGTCGAACCGCGCCATCAGCTCCACCACCACGGTTACCTGTTTGCCTGCATTGGCGGCGGCAATCAGGGCGCGGGCGAGGTCGGAATGGGTGCCGGTGCGGTAGATGGTCATCTTGATGGCCACCACATCTGGATCGGCGGCGGCTTCTTGGATGAAGCGCACGGTGGGGGCGATGGATTGGTAGGGGTGGTGCAGCAGCACGTCATGCTGTTTGAGCACTTCAGGCATGGGCTGGTCTTTGCGCACATCTTTGGGCAGGCCGGGCGAGAATGGTGGGAATTTCAAATCAGGTCGGTCCACCATATCGGGCACGGCCATCAGGCGCACCAGGTTCACGGGGCCGACCACTTGGTAGAGCTCGTTCGGGCTCAAATTGCATTGTGCGAGCAGGAATTCGGCCACATGCGGCGGGCAGTTGTCGGCCACTTCCAGCCGCACTTCGTCGCCATACTGCCGCTCGCGCAGCTCGGTTTGCACGGCGGCACGCAGGTTGGTGAGGTCTTCTTCATCTACCGTGAGCTCGCTGTTGCGCGTGAGGCGGAATTGGTAGCAGCCTTCCACATCCATGCCGGGGAAGAGCTTGTGCACATAGGCATGCAAAATGGAGGAAAGCAGCACGAAACCGTGCCCTTCGCTGAGTTCTTCCGGCAGCTTCACCACGCGCGGCAAAATGCGCGGCGCCTGCACCACGGCCATGCCGGAAGCGCGGCCGAAAGCGTCTTTGCCGGAAAGCGACACCACGAAGTTGAGCGACTTGTTGAGCAGGCGCGGGAAGGGGTGCGCCGGATCGAGCCCCAGCGGGGTGAGGATGGGCAGCAGCTCACGGTCGAAATAGCTTTCAATCCAGGCGCGCTGCTGCTCCGTCCATTGGCGGCGCGGATAGAAGAAAATGCCCTCTTGGCGCAGCGCGGGAATCAGCTCTTGGTTGAACAGCTCGTATTGCTCCTGAATTAATTTTTTGGCCTCAGCCGCCGCTGCCGCCATGGTTTCGGCCGGTGTGGTGCCGTTATCCAAGAGAATGTGCGGGTTAAGCTGGCTTTCCTTCTTCAGCCAGGCCATGCGCACTTCGAAAAATTCGTCTAAATTAGAAGAAACGATGCACAAAAAGCGCAACCGCTCCAAAAGCGGCACGCCCTCGTCCCGCGCCTGCGCCAGCACGCGGCGGTTGAACGCCAGCAGGCTCAGTTCGCGGCAAAGGATGGTGGGCTGGTTCGGCATAAGGCTACCTGAAAAAGAAAATTGAATGAAAACGCTGTGTAAACAAACAGCTGCTTAGAAGAAATCGGCGCTATAATGGCTATGCCGCCATCGGCAAAGTGCCATGTGCGCCCGCTATAATTAACATAGCAATTATCGTTCCAACCTGCGCCTAAAGGCAAGATATAGGCACGAAGCAGGCCGAACGTTTCCACCCGCCACCTTTCGGGAGACCCATCATGCGAATCCTGTTCCTCCTCTGCGCCGCCCTCTTCAGCGCTGCCGCCGCAGCCGAAACCAGCGCCCAAATCAACCTGCAAATCAACCCCTCCGCTGATTACTACTACGGCGGCTACGACAACTACCCCGGCTACTACCCCAGCCGCAGCTACTATTTCTACAACGGCTCCAACCAATACGGCGGCGGCGAAATCCAAACCACCGAGCAATACAGCCGGGGCGGCATCGGCTACACCGAACATCGCAACTGCCACACCAGCGCCGGCTCCACCATCTGCACCGGCAACTGGCGGCCGGTATCGCCCGTGCGCGGCAACATCCAAATCAACTACCGACACTAAGTGCCCGTAGCGGTATAAAAAGGCTACCTGAAAACCATCCTACGGTTTTTCAGGTAGCCTTTTCTATTTCCACGCCATCCTCCACCAAGCTATCGGTAAAACCGCTGCCCCATCCCGTTATCGCAATATTGCAGGCTCACCGTGCCGCTGCTGCCGTCCAGGCACAGGCCGTTGGCGGCGCTGCGGATGTGGCTGCCCTCGGCAATCCAATGCTGGCTGCGGCTGTTTTGGCAGGCGGTGGCGATGACGGGGCTGCCGGCGCCGCCGGTGGCTTCGGCGCACAAGCCGTTGATGTTCAGGCGCGGGCCGTCGAACATGAATTGTTGGTTGTTGCGCCCGTGGCATGGCTGGCTGACCAGGTAGGCGGGCATGCCGCTGCGTTCGAGGCTGAGGCAGGAATTGTCGGCGGCTTGGCGCAGCAGGGTGCGGCGGCTGTTGTTGAGCACGGGGCGGTAGTAGCCGTCGAGCGGGGAGCTTTCGGTCATGATGACGGTGGTGCCCGGGGCGGCGTCCACGCGCACGGTTTTGTGCACGGTGTGTGTGGTTTCCACAGGCAAATCGAGCGAGAAGAACCGCCCGTTTGGGCCGTCGAGATAAGTGCAGGCGGGGAGGGCGAGCAGGGCAATCAGGAATGGCGGGATTTTCATGGCGGCTCTTTCGGTGGGAGGGGTTAGGCTACCTGAAAGCTGCGGGCGGTTTCAGGTAGCCTGTATGCGGTTTACGGCTGCACTTCCACATTGGCGAGTGCTTCGATATCTAACACGATTTCGTCTTGGCTGTCGCATTTTAAGGGGTGTTGGTCGCTGTTGATCACTTCGCCGTTCTTAATGAAGAAGGCGTGCGTCTGCCAGCCGGTGTAGCCGCCGTAGCTGTTTTTGGCATTCACGCGGGCACACACCATATAGGAGGGATAATAGCTGATCTGCCCGGCGGCAACGTATTGGTTTTTATGCACGTGCAAATATTTCCGCGGCCGGGTGAAGCCGCCGTACATCACAGAATGGGGGTCGATCAGGGTTTGGGCAAGGTGGCGCTTGATGAGTTGCTCGTAGTTGCGCGGGTAGCTGCCGTAGTCCATGCGGCGGATTTGATCCATGGTGAGTACGGTAGGTTTAGGTAGGCAGCCGGCGAGCAGGAAGCTGCCGAAGAGGGCGGCGAGAAGGCGTTTTCTCATGCATTTTCCTTTTTGGCAAAGTGTTGAGGCTACCTGAAAACCAAGCTGCAGCAGAGTGCGAAACGGTTTCAGGTAGCCTCAGGGCAGTTAGGGGTTTACTCTGATTTCTTTCCCATTTTCCAGCACTTTAATATAAGAGCCGGGCTCTACGGATACCATGGGGTCGTCGTCGCTGTAGCATCCGGTGCCGAACACGTTTTCATAGATGCGGCCGTCACGGATGAGGTAGGGGTGTAGCTGCCAGCCGGTGTAGCCGCCATAGCTGTTTTTGGCATTGACGCGGGCGCACACTACATAGCCGGTGATGATGCGGATCGGGGTATCGGTTTCGATCGGGTGGAATCTTCGCTCGAAGCGCACAAATTTTCTTGGGCGGGAAATGCCATCCAGCATCATGGAGCGGGGATCGATCAGGGTTTGGGCGAGGTGGCGCTTGATGAGCTGCTCGTGGTTGCGCGGGTAGCTGCCGTAATCCAGGTGGTGGATTTGCTCCATGGTGAATTCGGTGGGATCGGGCAGGGTGTAGCAGCCAGTGAGCAGGGTGCTGCCCAACAGGGCGGGGAGGAGGAGTTTTTTCATTTTATATCCTTGTTTGATGTGGTGAAATATCAGCGGCAGTCGGTGAGCAGTTTGCGCATCAGCCGGCATTCGATGCCGATTTCTTGATTCAGCGGCAGCATGGCTTCGCCAAGGGGGCGGTAGCCGTTGAGCAGGTAAAACGGTTCGGAATTGAGCGAGGCATAGAGCTTGAGCATGCCCAGCCCGTGTTGGTAGGCCAGCTCTTCGGCGCGGCCGAGCAGGGCGGTGCCGAGGCCTTGGCGCTGCACGAAGGGGTGCACATACAGGGCATCGAGCTGGGATTCTTGCAGATTAAGCTGGAAAAAGCCTTGGATGTGGTGTTTGAATTCGATCACCCACAAGAGCTTGCGTTCGTCTTCGAGAGTGTCGAGGTAGCTGTCGGGGCTGAGCAGGGCAAGCCAGGCTTGCAGCACGGCTTCGTTGTAGTTGCGGGCGCAGGTGTAGCGCACGGCGTATTGGTGGGCGTTGTAGATATGCTCGCAATCTTGGATGCGTGCCGGACGCAGGTGGGTAATCAGGCTCATAACGGGCGGGTAGGTGCGGTGAAACTGGCGGAATTATATAGCTTGTCCAATCGAATAACCAATTGGCTTGGGCAATCGGGGATATAATTAGGGCTACCTGAACCCTGCATGAGCCAAATCAACTAAAACTCAGGTGCACTAATTTTCAGGTAGCCTTTAAGCCCCACCCCACCCATCAAAAGGAATCCTTATGCCCCCTCATCTGAAAAGCTGGCTGGCCGTGTGCCTGCTGCCGCTGTTGCTGGCCTTGTGGTTTGCGCTGAATCCGGCGCGCGATGCCACGGGCTATTTGCTGCACGGGGTGGTGATGTGCTGCGCCTGTGTGTTTTTGCTGAAATATGTGCTGTTTGCGTTGGTGTCGGCGCATTTGCGCCAGGATGCGGCGGCCAAGCAGCGCGCCTTGCTGCAATTATTGCCCTTGGCCGTGTTCGGCGGCTATGTGGCTTATTACTTTATGGGGCTGTCCTAGATAACTAGGTTAGACT
>NZ_KV795550.1:0-10442 GCF_001809035.1 Eikenella sp. HMSC061C02 | reverse complement strand
GGAAATACTGTAAACAACGCTACTGGTTTCTACAGTTAAAGCGCGCGCTTTCAGACGACCTTATCGGGGCGGCCGTCCCATAACATGATTGTTACAATTCACACGCCATGAATTGCTGAGCGCCCAGTGATAATCGATGATGATGCCTTCCGAATTGGTGAAAAAGGTGCGGTCGCTGTGCTGGCCGTAGCAGACGTTGCTGTAATAGTTGGTGATGATGGGGCCGTTTTGGCTGCTACCTTGGTATTCTTGGCCGCCGGGGTAATAGTAGGTGAAACGCCAGAAATAGGAATAGCGGTTTTCGCCCACCTTGATGCGTGCAGTGTCGGGCGCGCGGCCGTAGCGTTCGTAAACGATATCGATGGGTTTGCCGACATAGCGTTTCATACTGGAATCGAGGCTGGAGCAGGCAGCGGACAGGCAAACAAGGCCGGCCAGAAGTGCGGTGCGGACAAAGGAAATGGACATGGCGTTCTTTCTTCGGGTAAAAAAAGTGCGGGATAATAAAGAAAGAAAATAAATCGGGCAAGACGGCCGTCTGAAAAAGCAGCCTGCACATTCAATCAATCCACGGCAAATCGCGATATTCGACTGCGCCGCCCGTTCGGTATAATCCGTGCAGGCTGCCTTCAAAGCGCAGTTTCAACGCAGCAAAACTGCCAAGCCACAAGGAGACACCTATGAGCAAACACCACATCTACCGCGCCACTATTGAATGGACGGGCAACTTGGGCAGCGGCACATCGTCCTACACCGCCTATTTGCGCGATTACACCGTCAAAATCGCCGGCAAACCCGACTTTTTCGGCTCGTCCGACCCCGCCTTTCGCGGCGACGAACACCGCCACAACCCCGAAGACATGCTGCTGGCCGCCGTTTCCGCCTGCCACAAGCTCTGGTATCTGCACCTGTGCAGTGCCGCCGGCATCACCGTAACCGCCTACACCGACCACGCCGAAGCCGTGATGGACGAAGGCAGCCGCACGCAGCCCGGCAGGTTCGTCAAAGCCACGCTGCGCCCGCAGGTTACCATCACCCAAGCGCAGCACATCGAACAAGCCAAAGCCCTGCACCACGAAGCGCATCGTTTGTGCTTTATCGCCAATTCGTTGAATTTTGAGGTGGAATGTGAGTGTGAGATTGTGGTGGAGTGAGGGCTGATAAAACGCAGCTTATATCTGAATATTTAGGCTACCTGAAAGTTTCAGGTAGCCTTTATAGTAGTGTTGCCCCAAGTAAGTACAAACAAACGAAAGGCTACCTGAAAACATTTCAAACCGCTTTCAGGTAGCCTCTCTGTTGCAAACGAGCCTTACCAACGCTTGAATATCAGCGAGGTATTCACGCCGCCGAAGGCGAAGTTGTTGTTCATCACATATTCGGTGTCGATGTGGCGGCCTGAGCCGGTGAGG
This sequence comes from Eikenella sp. HMSC061C02, assembly GCF_001809035.1. NCBI lineage: Bacteria > Pseudomonadati > Pseudomonadota > Betaproteobacteria > Neisseriales > Neisseriaceae > Eikenella > Eikenella sp. HMSC061C02. Next base: position 9,030 of record NZ_KV795550.1, on the reverse strand, counting down.
TAGTCGGCTTCGCCGCAGCGGGGGTCGATGTCGTTCAGGTTCAGCGTGGGGGCGAACCAGCCACTGTGCATCATTTCGATGGCAAACCAGGATTCGAGTGAACCGCATGCGCCGAGGGTGTGGCCGAGATAGCTTTTTTGCGAGCTGATGGGAACATGGCCGAACACGGCGGCGGTGGCTTGAGTTTCGGCGATGTCGCCTTGTTCGGTGGCGGTGCCGTGGCCGCTGACGTAGCCGACGGCGGAGGGCGGCAGGGCGGCATCTTCGAGGGCGAGTTCGATGCAGCGTTGCATGGTGCGCATTTCGGGGCGGGTGATGTGGCTGCCGTCGCAGTTGGCACCGTAGCCGACAATCTCGGCGATGATGTGCGCGCCACGTGCTTGGGCGTGTTCCAACTCTTCCAGTACCATCATGCAGCCGCCTTCGCCGAGCACGAGGCCGTCGCGTGCGGCATCGTAGGGCCGGGGGGTGAGTTCGGGTTCGCCGTTGCGTCGGCTGGCGGCGTAGAGGCTGTCGAACACGTATGCTTCGGATGGGCAGAGCTGGTCGGCACCGCCGGCCAGCATCATGGGGATTTTGCCGTATTTGATGGCTTCGTAGGCGTAGCCTATGCCTTGGCTGCCTGAAGTGCAGGCGCTGGAGGTGGGAATCAGGCGGCCGGTGAGGCCGAAGAAGATGGCCACGTTGGCGGCGGTGGTGTGCGGCATCATGCGCACATAGGTGTTGGCGTTGAAATTGTTAGGCTGGCGGGCGAGCAGCAGGCCGATGTCGAGCACGTCGGCAGTGCTGCCGCTGGAAGAACCGGCGGCCACACCCATGCTGCCGTTGCGGATGACGGGGTCGCCGAGCAAGCCTGCCTGTTTCAGTGCTTGTTCGGCGGCATCGGTGCAGTATTGCGCTAGCGGGCCCATGCTGCGCAACTGTTTGCGCGTCCAATGTGCGGGCGGCGCGTAGGCGGGCAGCGGTGCGCCGAGGCGGGTTTCCATTTCGGGGAAGGCATCCCACGCCTCCATGCGGCGCACGGCGTTTTTGCCTGCGCGGAAAGCAGCTTCGATTTCGTGCCACTCGCGGCCGAAGGCGCACACTGCGCCCACGCCGGTAATCACCACCCGTTTTGTTTTCATCAACACAATCCTCCGTTTACCGCAATTACCTGCCGCGTGATGTAGGCGGCGTGTTCGCTCATTAAAAAGCGCACGGCATGTGCCACTTCTTCAGGCAGCCCCATGCGTTGTGCCGGAATGGCTTTCAAAATTTCCTCCACCGGCACGTTTTCGTCCAAAATTTCCGTATCGATCAGGCCGGGGGCAACGCAGTTGACCGTAATCTTGCGTTTGGCCAGTTCCACCGCCAAAGCCTTGGCCGCGCCAATCAGCCCCGCCTTCGACGCGCTGTAGTTCACTTGCCCGCGGTTGCCGATCAGGCCGGACACGGAGGCCATGCACACAATCCGCCCCGGCGCGCGGCGGCGGATCATCGGCATGATGAGCGGGTGCAGTACGTTGTAGAAGCCGTCCAGATTGGTGCGCAATACGCGGTCCCAATCCTCGTCTTCCAGCGCGGGGAAGGCATTGTCACGTGTCAGCCCCGCATTCAGCACCACGCCGTAATACGCGCCATGCGCTTCAATATCCGCTTCCAGCACGCGGCGGCATTCGGCGCGGTTGGCCACGTCAAACTGCAACACCCGCGCCTGCCGCCCTAACGAACGGATTTGTTCCGCCACCGCTTCGGCCTCCGCCATGCGGCTGCGGCCGTGCACCACAATGTCGAAGCCGTCTTGTGCCAAGGCCAAAGCGGCCGCACGGCCGATGCCGCGGGTGGAGCCGGTGATGAGGATGGTTTGGGTCATGGTGTGTTCCTTTGATATGGGTTGGCGGCGGCCTATGTCGAGTGGAGGCTACCTGAAAACAAAGCGCGGCAAGTTTCCACCAAGCTGAAGTTTGAGCTGTATTTGGATTGGATGCGCAGCACGTGGATTGTACCTGCGAACCGGATTTGTCGGAATGGCTAGGCGGCTGTTTTGGCATTTCGTTGCCGTTTCATATTTGGATGGCATTGAAATTCTGTTTTCAGGTAGCCTGTGGCGGCTTGAGGCCGTCTGAAAGGGTGGATGTTAATGAAATTATCTGTATGCAGGCGGAAGTTTTGGTGAGGCCATGTGAGATAGCATGAAATTGGAGGTATGGATTGAGTGCTACAATACCCATGCTTCATTACCCGTCAGGAGGGAACATGCTTCAACGCTTCACCGACCCGAACGAAAACATCTTATGGCAGGGCAAGCCGCACCGTTTTTTATACATATTGGGCAATCCGCTGATTTATCCGTTTGCCCTGTGCTGGGGCTTGTTCGACTTGTTTTTTATCGGCAAGTTTAATGCCGCATCGCACGGTTTGTTCCCGTATGTGAATTTTTTTATACTTTTTCATCTGGCTCCGGTGTGGTACGCCATTTTTTCGCCGGTTTACCGCTTTTTCAATTGGTACCGCATCGATTACGCGCTCACCGATAAACGCCTGTATTTCACCTCCGGGCTGATCGGGCTGGATATTGCCAGTGCCGAGCTGCCTGAAGTGCAGAATTTGCGGGTGTATGTAGGCGTGTTGGAAGCCATGTTCAAACGGGGTACGATCCGCTTCGGCGGCAGAAATGCCCTGCGTTATGTGGAAAATCCCTACGAAGTGTATAAGCTGATTCAGCAAACCGCGGTGGACATCACCACAGACCGCCAGTTCCCCAACCAATTGCGTCCCGAAGAAAACCCCGGCTACCGCACCCGATATAAGCCCTAATAATGCAGGCTGCAAAAAGGCCGTCTGAAACAGATTAGTTGTTTTCAGACGGCCTTTTATTGCTTAAAGCAGGGGGAGACTTAATTCCCTAATTGCGTGGTTTTATTCACAATAATTTCCACACGACGGTTTTGGGCACGGCCTTCCGGGTTGTCGCTGCCGTCTGGGTGGGTGTTGGGCGCAATGGGGCGTGTGGCGCCGAGGCCTTCAAGTTGATAATTTTGCTGCAGGCCTTTTGCTTCAAACCAGTTTTTTACTGCCTGTGCACGAGCCAAAGACAAGCGTTGGTTGTAGGCATCAGAGCCTTTGCTGTCGGTATGGCCGGTAATCAGGATCACCCCTTGGCCTTTTTGACGAATGATGTCGGCGGCTTTTTGCAGATCGGCATCGGCTTCGGGTTTGAGTTCGGCTTTGTCGAAATCAAACAGCACATCCGACGACAAATTGATTTCGATATTAAACCCGGTTTCGGTAGCGCTCAAACCGCTGCCTTGTGCAGACAGGTTGCTGCCTTGGGAAGAAAGGCTGTTGCCTTGTGCGGAAAGGGTAGATGATGCTGATGCAACAGCAGATGCCTGCTCGGCAGCAGGTGCCGAGGCATTAGATGCATCAGATGTGGTTTGGGGCATGGCAGTGGTGCTGGCTGCAGAAGCCTGCGCTTGTGGCTCAGCAGGTTTGGGGTCTTGTCCGCAAGCACATAGAGTGGCCAGTGCTGTCATACAAGCAAGTAAACGCAAATTTTTCATAAAGTCACCTCTAACAGGGGCAGCGTACAGGCTACACAAAGCAGCCTGCACACCGCCAAATGGAAAATTAGCGGCCCACCGGCACCGAATCAAACGAACCAGCACCCGGGAAATCGATGGTGATGGTGGGCGATGTTTCGGGCGGCGCAGGGAATTTTAGCGCGATGATTCTGGGTGAGTTGCCAGACACGCTTATATCCTTGTCTGAGGGAGAAGGGTCAACCATATATTTGCCATTTTCGTCTTGCAGCAGGCTGATGCGCTTGCTGGTGCTTTCGTCGATATAGGCAAAATCGGCAACCTTGCCGGTACGTGCGCTCGTGTATCTATAGCCGCCGTTTTCATTTTTAGCCGGTATAAACATAAATTCCACATTCAGAATCTGGCCGACCACCTTTACTTTGGTTAAGGCCAGTGTGCCCCCGTCGCCAAATGGTTTGGATTGGATGGCCTGTGCAGCAGGATCCGGCTGTTGCTGCGGGGCGGCCGGTTCGCGAATCAGGCTGGGGTTGGATGCCGGTGTGGGAGTAGGAGCAGGTGGGGCGGGATTAGGATTGGGGGCTTGCTCCTGCGCTTGAGGAGGTGGAGTTGGCTCAGGTTCTTTCTGGCAGGCAGTCAGTAGGGCCAAGGCAGATAAAACGACAAGGGCACTTTTAGAAACACGCATTTGGGATACCTCTCTTCAGGTTAGATACTGCAGTAAAAATATGATAGGACTGCGTTTCGTGTATACCAAAAATCCCAATAAAACTCAAGCAGACTATTGCTGGTATGCACGCGCTAACTCATAGATGAGCAATGGTTTGCATTGCACTAAAAATTCATTTTCATTTTAGTGAAGCCATGCTTTCAGGTAGCCTGTGAGCCGCACAGCTGGCATAGTACAGAATTCAGTTTTTATCAAATGCCAACACAATGGGCGGTGGCCAGTGGTGTGACAGCAGCTAATCCGTAATTCCTTCCGCCAGCACCACGCCGGCGGCGGCCAGGCGCGGCCAGTCGAAGAAGTGGCCGGGGTCGCTTTTGCGGCCGGGGGCGATGTGTTGGTGGCCGGTTACGGCTTCGATGGGATAGTATGCCGCCATGCTGTGCAGCAGCGGAATCAGGGCTTGGTATTGCGCCTCGGTGAACGGTTCGAAATCGCAGCCTTCCAGCTCGATGCCGAGGGAAAAGGTGTTGCAGCTGCTGCGGCCGCGATATTGCGATACGCCGGCGTGGTGTGCCGCGTCGTTGCCCGACACAAACTGCACCACCTGCCCGCTGCGTTCAATCAAAAAATGGCTGGACACGCGCAAATCCACCAGCTGCGGGAAGAAGGGGTGTGCCTGCGGGTTGATGCGGTTGGTGAACAAATTGCGGATGGCGCTGCCGCCGTATTCGAAGGGTGGTAGGGAGATGTTGTGCAGCACCACCAGCGAAACGGTTTCGCCGGCGGGGCGGGGCGAGAAGTTGGGCGAAGGGCAATGCACCGCGCCCTGCCACCAGCCGTTGTGCCAAGTTGTGGTCATGATGGGTTCCGAAGGGGAGTGAGAAGGGGATTATAGCGGGTTGGCGGGGCAGGCTACCTGAAAAATACGTTGGTATTGGCAGGTATGGCGGATTGACTGAATTTCCAATATAGCGTTGGCTCGCCTTGTTATATGTGTGAACGGCATTCGGTTTACCAGCCTGTAATATTTTGATTGGTCGCAAACAAAACTAGAGAGAAGTATTCGCCCGTAGCAAAGAAAAAGGCTACCTGAAAATGCCCGCTTGGCTTTCAGGTAGCCTTCTCTTTGGCCGTTACGGCTGTTTGTTGCCCATCTGCTGCCGATAGCGTTGAATCAGAGTGGCGGTGGAGGAATCGTGCCCGGCGGGGGCGGTGCCTTGCAGTTCGGGCAGGATGGTTTGGGCGAGTTCTTTGCCGTATTCCACGCCCCATTGGTCGAAGGAGTTGATGCCCCACACGGCGCCCTGCATGAAGACTTTGTGTTCGTACATGGCGAGAATCAGGCCGAGGGTGTAGGGCGTGATGCGTTCGACGAGGATGGTGTTGCTGGGGCGGTTGCCGGGGAAGCTGCGCTGGCTGGCAAGGGCGGCTTGTTCGCTTTCAGGTAGCCCTTTGTCGGCTGTTTCGGCGCGGGCTTCGGCTTCGCTTTTGCCGCGCATGAGGGCTTCGGCTTGGGCAAAGGCGTTGGCTACGAGCCGGAGGTGGCGGCCGTCGTCGGCCCCTTTGCCGTTGAGGGGGACGATGAAATCGACGGGAATCACCTGCGTGCCTTGGTGGATGAGCTGGAAGAAGGCGTGCTGGCAGTTGACGCCGGCTTCGCCCCAAATGGCGGCGCCGGTGGCGAAATCCACGGGCTTGCCGTGGCGGTTGCGGCTTTTGCCGTTGCTTTCCATATCGAGCTGCTGGAGGTGGGCAGGCAGGCGGCGCAGGCCGTGGCTGTAGGGGATGACGATGTGGCTGGTGCTGCCGCAGAAGTTTTGCTGCCAGATGCCGATGAGGGCGAGCAGGGCGGGGATGTTGCGCCGCCACGGGGCGTGCAGGAAGTGCTCGTCCATATCGTGCCCGCCGCGCAGGAATTCGCGGAAATGTTCGCGGCCGATGGCGCACATCACGGGCAGGCCGATGGCCGACCACACGGAATAGCGCCCGCCCACCCAGTCGAACATGCCGAACACCTTTTGCGGGGCGATGCCGAATTCGGCAGCGGCTTCCACATTGGCCGATACGGCGGCGAAGTGCTGCGCGATATCGGCTTTGCTGCGGCCGGATTGCAGAAACCAGCGGCGCGCGGCTTGGGCGTTGAGCAGGGTTTCGGGGGTGCGGAAGGATTTGCTGGCCACGATAAACAGCGTGGTTTCGGGCGCTACGCGGCGCAGGATGCCGTCTAAATCGGCGCTATCCAGATTGGCGGCGAAGTGTACGTTCAGGTTTTGTTGATAGGGGGCGAGGGCTTGCGCCACCATGCGCGGGCCCAAATCCGAGCCGCCGATACCGATGTTCACCACGTCGCGGATGGGTAATCCGGTGCAGCCCGTGTGCGTGCCGTTTTGCAGGCGTTCGGCGAAATCGAGGGCGCGGTTTAGTTCGGCGTGTACCTGCGGCACGATATTGATGTCGTCCACATACACGGGCGCGGTGTTTTCAGGCAGCCTCAGGGCGGTGTGCAGCACGGCGCGGTGTTCGCTCAGATTGATTTTTCCGCCGGCATACATTTGGCGGCGCAGTTCGGCCGCGCCGGATTCGTCGGCCAGGCGGCAGAGCAAATCGAGAGTGTCTTCGCCAATGAGGTTTTTGCTGTAGTCGAGCAGCAGGCCGTTGAGTTCGGCGTGCATGCGCTCGAAACGGTTTGGCTCGGCGGCGAAGCGTTCGCGCAGGTGGAGGTGCGCGGTGGCGCGGCTGTGTTCGGCCAGGGCTTGCCAGGCGGGGAGGGAGGTGGGGAGCATGGCGGGTTTATTGTGTGGGAAGGGGTGGGCGGGGCGGTTGGGCGGTTTCTGAATGGTCGGGGTTTTCTTCCGACACTCGGAATCTAAATGTTTGGGTGAAGGCGGATTCCACCGGCCGGCCGTTTTGTTTTGCCGGAGTGAAGCGATATTGGCTGACGGCACGCACGGCGGAGCGGGCGAATAAGGGGTGGGTGGCGGAGAGCACCTGTGCTTCGCTCACGCTGCCCCGGGTGTCGATGCGCATCTGCATTCTGGCATGGCCGCTGATGCCTTCTTCTTCCAGCTGCGGCGGGTAAACCGGTTGCACGGAGTGGACGAGCATGGCCGGCTCAAATGAAGGCTTGGCGGCGCAGGCGGCCAGCAGCAGGGCGGCGAGGGCGGACAGGAGGATTTTGCGGATCATGGTCTTCTTAAATAGGGATGGATGGGCTACCTGAAAACATGGGGGAAGGCTACCTGAAAGCGTAAGCTTCAACGGAATCCAAACGGGCGGGATGTTGCGGCTTCGCAGAAGCTTCGCTATTTTGTTTCAGGTAGCCTCTTGGTTTGTTCCGTTGGCCTCGGGCAGGCGCAGGAAGGTTTGGCGGTAGTGGCGCAACTCTTCGATGCTCTCCAAGATATCGTCCAGCGCGCGGTGCGAGCCTTTTTTGCTGAAGCTTTTGTAGGCGGCGGGATGCCAGCGGCGGGCGAGCTCTTTGAGGGTGGATACGTCGAGGTTGCGGTAGTGGAACCAGGCTTCCAGGCGGGGCATGTAGCGCTGCATGAAGCGGCGGTCTTGGTGCACGGTGTTGCCGCACAAGGGGCTGGTGCCTGGCGGAATCCATTGGGCAATAAAATCGAGCAGGCGTTGTTCCACTTCGGCTTCGGATAACGTGGAATCTTTCACGCGCTGGGTGAGGCCGGTGCGCTCGTGGGTGCTAGTGTTCCAGGCATCCATGCCGTTGAGCAGTTCGTCGCTTTGGTGGATGGCGTAGGATTCGGATTGGGCGAGGATGTTTAAATCGGCATCGGTAATCACCACGGCGGCTTCGATAATGCGGTCGTGCTCGGGGTTGAGGCCGGTCATTTCCATATCGAGCCAGCAGAGGTTGAGGGGGTTGGGCTTGGGCGGAGTGTGCATGAACTTGCTCGCAAAGGGGATAAATGGTGCATTGTAGCGGATACGCCAAACCTTAAAAAGGTTTACCTTTGGCGCGCGCGGCGGCACAATGTGGGCTACCTGAAAATTCTTATAAAGAAAGCCACTCATGCCGCTTAACCTTACCGTGTTCGCCGTTACCCCTTTCCGCCAAAACTGTTCGCTCTTGTGGGACGAAGAAAGCAAAGAAGCCGTGTGGATAGACGTGGGCGGCGACGTGCCGCAGCTGTTGGAAGAAGCCGCCAAACTCGGTGTGCAGCCCAAGGCCATCTGGCTTACCCACGGCCACCTCGATCATGCCGGCGGCGTGGCCGAGATGATTCAGCATACCCCGCTGCCGGTAATCGGCCCGCACCGCGACGACCAATGGCTGCTCGACACCCTGCCCGAAATCACCGCCAACTTTGGTTTTCCCGTGTCTGCGCCGGTGAGCCCGAGCCGCTGGCTGGAAGAGGGCGACGAGTTGAACGTGGGCGCATACCGCTTCCAAGTGCTGCACATCCCCGGCCACACGCCCGGGCATGTGGTGTTTTACTGCGCCGAACAAAACCTGCTGATCGCAGGCGACGTGTTGTTTTACGAATCCATCGGCCGCACCGATTTCGAACGCAGCAGCCACGCCGATCTCTTGCGCAATATCCGCGAGAAACTGCTGGTGTTGCCCGAAGACACCATAGTGCTGCCCGGCCACGGCCGCAGCACCACCATCGGCCACGAAAAACAGCACAACCCGTTTTTGTAGGATTAAAACAGTAGGCGGCAGGCGATACATACAGCCCGCCTTAAAAGAGGCTACCTGAGAAATGATGTCTTGGCGTAGCCAAGGCTGAGTTTCTGCGAAGATAAAACGTGAAAACCAAAGCTTAATGTTTGCCAAACCTAAAGTGTAGAAACCAGTAGCGTTGTTTACAGTATTTC
>NZ_KV795549.1:0-3725 GCF_001809035.1 Eikenella sp. HMSC061C02 | reverse complement strand
TTGAATATTCCTGGTTATCTAGGACAGCCCCAAAAATAATCAGACGATTTCAGGTAGCCTCTGCCAAACCGGCTAGGCTTCGGCAAAACGCACACCGGTAAGCTGGGATTTCAGAATGGCTTGGCGCAATGCCTGCAATGCCTGCGGTCGTACAAAGTTACGGCGCGAGGCCAATACGATGCGGCGGTTGGGTACGGGCGGCTCGAAGGGGATGATGGAAAACAGCAAGTGGTCGTTGTCCGTGAGGGCGCTGGAGGGCAGTACGCTGATGCCCAGGCCGCTGGCTACCATATGGCGGATGGTGTTGATGGAACTGCCCTGCAGGGTGTTGGCCAGGCCGAGGATGCGCTGGCGGGAGGCCAATTTGCTACAGCTTTCTAAAACTTGGTCGCGCATGCAGTTGCCTTCGCTGAGCAGCAGCACTTGCTGTTCTGTCAGCTGCTGCACGGATACGGCGTCGAGCTCTTCGAATTCGTGCCCCTTCGGCACGATGACGAAAAACGGCTCGTCATACAGCGGCTCGGTGATGATGCCCGGCTCTTGGAAGGGCTCGGCCACCACGATGGCGTCCAACTCGCCTTTTTTCAGGGAGTCGGTGAGGTTGGCGGTGTAGTGCTCTTCCAGCATCAGCGGCATATCGGGCGCCAGCTTGCGCAGCGACAAAATCAGGCGCGGCAAAAGATAGGGAGCCACTGTAAAAATCAGCCCCAGCTTAAACACGCCGGCCAGCTCATTTTGTTCGGAGGCGGCCAGGTGTTTGATGCGGTCGGCTTCTTCCAGCACGCGGTGCGCCTGGGTAATGATGCGCTCGCCAGTTTCGGTGGGCTTGACTTCGTTGCTGCTGCGGTCGAACAGCGAAACAGAAAGCTCTTCCTCCAGCTTTTTAATCGCAATAGAGAGAGTGGGCTGGCTGACAAAGCAGCGTTGGGCGGCACGGCCGAAGTGGCGTTCTTGTGCAACGGCCACAATATAGCGCAATTCGGTCAGAGTCATGATTTAGCTTTCTTCGTTTTTGCGTTGGATGTCTGGCAAAACGATGTTGAGCTCCAGAACATCTACGCCGTTTTGCGTTTCCTGCGAGATGCGGATGTCGTCGAGCGAAACGTGCACGTATTTCGACAATACTTCCAACAGCTCTTTCTGCAAGGTGGGCAGGTAGTCAGGCGCTTGGGATTTCACGCGCTCCTGCGCAATGATGATTTGCAGGCGGTCGCGGGCAATGCTGGCGGATTTGGGCTTCTTGCCAAACAATATATCAATCAATGACATGGCTTAACCTCCAAACAGGCGTTGCAGGAAGCCTTTTTTCTCTGCTTCCAAGAAACGCATTGGACGGTTTTCACCCAGCAGGCGAGCCACCACATCTTTATAAGCTTCAGCGGCAGGCGCGCCTTCCTGGTGGATGACAGGCAGGCCGACGTTGGAGGCTTGCAGCACGCTTTGCGATTCGGGAATCACGCCCAAGAGCGGGATGCGCAACACGTCTTCAATGTCTTTCACTGAAAGCATTTCGCCGCTTTCCACACGTTCTGGGTTGTAGCGGGTAATCAGCAGGTGTTCTTTCACCTGTTCACCTTTTTCGGCATGGCGGCTCTTGCTTTGCAGAATGCCCAAGATGCGGTCGGAGTCGCGCACGCTGGATACCTCTGGGTTGGTGGTGACGATGGCTTCGTCGGCAAAATACAGCGCCATCAGCGCACCGGTTTCGATACCGGCGGGCGAATCGCAAATCACGAATTCGAAGTCCAGTTTTTCGGTAAGCTCGGAGAGTACGCGTTCCACGCCTTCGCGGGTGAGTGCGTCTTTATCGCGGGTTTGCGAGGCGGGCAGTACGAACAGGTTGTCGCAATGCTTGTCTTTAATCAGTGCCTGGTGCAATGTGGCTTCGTTTTGGATAACGTTGATTAAGTCGTACACCACGCGGCGTTCGCAGCCCATGATGAGGTCGAGGTTGCGCAGGCCGACGTCGAAGTCGATCACGGCGGTTTTGTGTCCTTTTAAAGCCAGGCCGCTGGCGATGCTGGCGCTGGTGGTGGTTTTACCCACGCCGCCTTTGCCGGAGGTTACTACAATAATTTTTGCCACGGTTATGGTCCTTTCCCTTAGGTGAATCCGTTTTGTTGAAATTAGGTTGTTACGTTTGGCGGGCTACCTGAAAATTGTTTGCTGCCCTTTGTATTGTGTGTAGTCAAGTAAATGTATGTTACGTTCAAATAATCTCGCTGAGGGCGGCGATGGCCAGCCGCTCTTTTTGCAAATAGATCTGCACGGCCTGGCGGTGGAGGTGCGGCGGCAGCTGTTGGTCGAAAGTGCGGTAGATGCCAGCGATGGATACCAGCTCGGCCTGCATCGATTGGGCAAAAATGCGGGCATTTTGGTCGCCGCTGGCGCCTGCTAAGGCACGACCACGCAGGGGAGCATAAATATGAATATGGCCGTCGGCAATCACTTCGGCTCCTTCGTTTACTAAACCTAGTACGATCAGGTCGGCATTTTCGGCATACACCTGCTGGCCGGTGCGGATAGGTTTCTCCACCACCAGGGTTTGACGCACGGCGGGAGCGGGCGGGGTACTGGGCGTTTCATGTTGCGCATTTTCAGGTAGCCTTTTGTTTTCTTCACTATTGGCATTGTCGCAGCAAAAGGCTAAGTGATGGGCACGGGCGGCAGCCTGCCATTGTTCGTTGTGATGGCGCAGGGTGCCGATGGGCAGGCTGTGCTCGGCAAATAGGCCGAGCAGGCTGTCTAAATCCAGATTGTCCGGCGAGTCGAATGCCTGTACGTCGAGCAGCAGCGGCATATCGCTGAGTTCGCGGTATTGAGCGGCGCGCTCGGTGAGGGTTTGACGGATAGCCGCCAGCTCGGTGGTGTTGAGCTGGATGGCGAGCGCGTCAATACGGGCGGATTTGATGTCGAATGCTGGCTTCATCGGTGCGATGGAGTCGTAATTTAAGAATTGAAACGGCTCGCAGTTTACCGTTTTATGTAGGCTACTTCAAATTTGTGCGATGGTCGGCTTATTATCAGGCTACCTAAAAACTTAGCTTATAATGCGGCGAATCGCTTTCAGGTAGCCTGTTTGGCAAACTAGAGGCTACCTGAAAACCAGTTTGAGCAATTTAAATGGAAAAACTATGCAGAAGCCGATACGGATTTTAGGCATCGACCCGGGCAGCCGGGTAACGGGTTTTGGTGTGATTGATGTGCTGGGGCAGAGCCAGCGCTACGTGGCATCCGGCTGCATCAAAACCATCCCGGGCGACGAGCTGGCCGGGCGCATCGGCATTATTGTGCAGCACATTGGTGAGATTATCGATACTTACCAGCCGAACCAGGCGGCGGTGGAGCAGGTGTTTGTGAACGTTAATCCCGCTGCCACACTGATGCTGGGGCAGGCGCGCGGCGCGGCAGTAGCGGCACTGGTGTTGCGCGGATTGCCTGTATATGAATACACGGCTTTGCAGGTGAAGCAGGCGGTGGTGGGACAGGGTAAGGCGGCGAAGGAGCAGGTGCAGCATATGGTGGTGCAGATGCTGAAGTTGTCAGGGAAGCCGCAAGCTGATGCGGCCGATGGGTTGGCTGTGGCGCTTACCCATGCATTGCGTAATCATAGTTTAGCAGCCAAATTGCACAATGCTTCGCAAATTAAAGGTGGGCGCTTTCAGGTTTGATTTTCAGGTAGCCAGTGGTTGTTGTATTTGTGCTGGGTAAATTTCATTTCAGCT
>NZ_KV795548.1:0-16054 GCF_001809035.1 Eikenella sp. HMSC061C02 | reverse complement strand
TTAAAATAAATTTTGCTTCCTAAGCCCCTAAATTATTTTTCGATACAAGATGACGAGCGACGAGCATCAATCGAAGCCAACTCACCATATAGTGAATTAAATTTAAATCAGGACAAGGAGGCGAGCCGCAGACAGTACAAATAGTACGGCAAGGCGAGGCAACGCTGTACTGGTTTAAATTTAATTCACTATAACCACAGGCTACCTGAAACCGTCCACCCTTTCAGGTAGCCTTCCCCACAAAAAAAGCTGCCCATTAAGGCAGCTTTTCCATTTTCATCATACCGGTTTAACGGCGGCGTTGCTGGCGGTTGCCACGAGCCGGAGCGGCTTGGCGGCTCACTTGGCAGTTTTCCAGCACAACAGTGGGATTCACCGGATTGCCGTCGGCATCTACGCTCTGCGCTTGCAGCAAGGCGATGGCATTGATGCGGGCCACGTTGGCAGGAGTAGCTTTGCCAGTTACCCAAATCACGCCGTTGCTGTAGTAGCTGTTTTGCTGTTGACCATTGCTGTCGTTGAGCACGCGCCACAGGCCGGGAGAAACTTTATCGTTGATTTTCAGTTGAGTTACCACCAAGGTATCGCTCTTGATGCCATACATGGCGCTCACTTTTTGCTGCTGGCCGTTACCGGCTTGGCAGGTGTAGTGCACTTCTACGGTTTTGTCGATGCTGTCTACTTGGGCTACCTGAATCTTGCCAATGGCAGCAGTAGCTTCACCGTTGCCTTGCTGCGCTTGCTGACCCTGCTGGGTTTGCGGCTGATTGCCTTCAGGGGCTTTGCTGCTGGAGCAGGCGCTCAGTGCCAATACGGCGATGGCGGCGGGGATGACTAATTTGCTGTTCATAGGAACTCCTTCAATTGGTTGGGAACCGCGCTGCGATAAACTTTCAGGCAGGCACGAACAGGCCGCATTGTAACAAAAGCCCGCCCTGCTTGCCCGCCTGTTCGTGTTAATAAACATTAAATCATGTGGCGACAAGGCCTTAGCCGAACTTCTTGGGCTGCTTGGAGGCTACCTGAAAAATCTGCTGCGTGTCTAAATCTAGCGCGGTAAGCTGGCCGCCCCACAGCGCACCGGTATCGATGCCGCATACCTGCTCACCGCGATACAGGCCGAGTGCCGACCAGTGGCCGAATATAGTTTGATAACCAAGGGTTTGCCGCCCGGGCGCGCGGAACCAGGGCATGAGGCCGGATGGCATTTCAGGCAGGGTGGCTTTGTAGTCGAAATCCATACGGCCGTCGCGGTGCAGGGCGCGCATGCGGGTGAACACATTGGTGGCAAAGCGCAGGCGTTCGGTTTCGTTATCGGCGCAGTCGCTATCGGGCTTGTTGCCATACATATGGGCAAAAAACCAATCGGGGCGGCTTTGCAGGGCGGCGGCCACTTCGGCGGCACGCTGCTGCGCGGTTTCGGCCGCCCATTGCGGCCAAATACCGGCGTGCACGATCAGGTTGTTGCCGTGTTGCAGCATCAGGGGCTGGTGTAGCAGCCAATCGAGCAGAGTCTGGCGGTCGGGAGCATCGAGAATGTCGCCCACGGTGTCGCTGCGTTTAAGCTTGCCGTGCCCATGGGCAATGGCCAAGAGATGCAGGTCGTGGTTGCCGAGCACGGTGCGGATGCTGCCTTCGTGCTGCTTGATGTAGCGCAGGCAGTCGAGGGATTGGGGGCCGCGGTTGACGATATCGCCCACCAGCCAAAGGGTGTCGCGGCCGTGGTTGAAGCCGATATGGGCGAGCAGTTCTTGAAATTCGGCGAAACAGCCTTGCAGGTCACCGATTGCGTAGTGTGCCATGATGTTTGTGTTAGAGGAGATTTATAGTGGGTCAGATAAAGCGAAAGGCTACCTGAAAACGCAAGCTGCAGCAGTTTTCAGGTAGCCTCTATATGCTTAGGCGTTCAGCACCACCACGCCTTCCACTTCCACCAGCACGCCTTTAGGCAGGGCAGACACCTGCACGGCAGCGCGGGCGGGGAAGGGTTCGTGGCAGTATTCGCCCATAATTTGGTTGAAGGTGGCGAAGTTGGAAAGGTCGGTGAGGTAGGCGTTGAGTTTCACCACATCAGCAAAGCTGCCACCGGCGGCTTCAATCACGGCTTTGAGGTTTTCAAACACTTGGCGGGTCTGCTCGGCAAAGCCGCCTTCCACCACCTGCATGGTGGAGGGCACCAGCGGAATCTGGCCGCTCAAATAAATGGTATCGCCGGCGCGCACGGCTTGGGAATAAGCGCCGATGGCGGCGGGGGCGTGGTCGGTATGGATGATGGTTTTTGCCATGATGAAACTCCTTTGAGTCGGTTGTTGGGAAGAGCTTGATTATATCGCCAACACCAATGACAAACCAAACAGGCAGCCGCAGCGCATGCAAAAGGCTACCTGAAAATTTCAGGTAGCCTTTTGCTGCAACAGTCTTACCGCCGCCGCAGCAATACCCCGCTCTCAATATGCGGCGTAAACGGGAATTGGTCGAACAGCGCGGCACGTTCGATGCGGTGGGTTTGCGTGAGCGTGGCCAGGTTGGCGTGCAGGGTTTCCGGATTGCAGGAAACGTAGATGATGTTGTCGAAATTCTGCAGCAGGCGCAAGGTGGCATCGTCTATGCCGGCGCGCGGCGGATCGACAAACACGGTGGAAAACGCATAATCCGCCAGCTCGATGCCCTGCTCCAGCAAGCGGCGGAAGGTGCGCACGCCGTGGTAGGCCTGGGTGAACTCTTCGGCGGAAAGCCGCGCCAGGCGGATGTTGGCCACGCCGTTGGCCTCAATATTCCACTGCGCCGCCTGCACCGAGGTTTTCGACAATTCCGTGGCCAGCACGCGGCGGAAATAACGCGCCAGCGGCAGAGTGAAATTGCCGTTGCCGCAATAGAGCTCCAGCAAATCGCCGCCCAGCCCCGCCACCGCGCCGCAGGCCCAATCCAGCATTTTCTGGCACACCAGCGCATTCGGTTGGCTGAAGCCGCCTTCGTATTGGCGGTAGAGCCAATCGCGCCCGTCGGCATGCAGGCGTTCGGTAACGAAATCCTGCGCCAACACCAGCTTCTGCCCCCGGCTGCGGCCGATAATCATAATGCCCAATTCGCGCTGCAAACGCGCCGCGGCCGCCTGCCATTGCCCGCACAGCCGCTTGTGGTAAATCATGCCCACCAGCATATCGCCGCTTAGGGTAGACAAAAATTCGCACTGATACCACCGCTCCCGCAACAGCGGATCGGCCTGTACGGCAGCCAGCAGCTTGGGCATCAGAGCATTGATCGCGGCAGACGCGGCAGGCAGGGAATCAATCCGGCGCAACGAGGCCGAACCGGCCTTCTGCCCGGGCTCGAACATGGCATAGCTGATATGTTCGCCTTCGTGCCAAACCCGAAACTCGGCACGCATCCGATAATGCTTTTCAGGCGAAGCAAACACCTGCCATTCCGGCGGGGAAAATTCGGCAAAACGCTGTTTCAGGTAGCCTGCTTTTTGTTGTAGCTGGGCGGTGTATTCGGGGCTGGGCTGGGTCATGGGAGTGTGAGGATTAGAAAAGATGGGAATTATAGCGGGAAAGATTAGGCTACCTGAAGGCTAGCCTCCAAGCAACCCTATTGATTTCAGGAAAAATTTAACGTTGCAACAGATAGTTACATAACTTAATCTTACAGATATTTCTGATATAGCAAGCACTAGTATCGTTTAGCAGTATTTTTATCTGCACATCATTATAAAAACACTATTTTCTTTTTCACATATTCTTCAACATAATCAT
The DNA here is from genome assembly GCF_001809035.1 of Eikenella sp. HMSC061C02. NCBI lineage: Bacteria > Pseudomonadati > Pseudomonadota > Betaproteobacteria > Neisseriales > Neisseriaceae > Eikenella > Eikenella sp. HMSC061C02. Next base: position 12,299 of record NZ_KV795548.1, on the reverse strand, counting down.
CATTATTTCTTGCTTTAAAATACTCAGCATCACATTTCCCATAAATCGGCATATATCGCCTATCTGCTCGGGATAAGCTATTTCCATTTTCAGAAACAAGCACTTTGAAATCAAACTCAGAGCTTACCTCCTCTCCGGTAGCATCCGTCTTGGCATCAATATAACCATCGACAATATCTTGGATTAGGCCTAGTTCTACGTTATTGATGTGGCTTAATGAAAAATGGAATTCGATGATTTCCTTATCTTCATCAATATACACCTCGATTAGATTCACATTGCTGCTAATCAGATTAACAGTAGACAACACCGCATTTATATAGATTTTATCTCTTAAAGAGCTACCTCTATCCATTACGCCCTCCTTTTTAAACACACCCCTGAATTCCACTTGCACCAAAATATTGAGAATATGCCTCGTATTTCCGGCGTACTCCCGAACGCAGCCGCTCTTGGCTACCGATTTTCAGCTCTGCAAACACCGTATTTCAGCCAACCTTCCCACTATTCCACTACTCCAACACGCTCAGCCCGGGCAAATCGGCGAAGCCGCGTTCGCGGATGATTTGGCAGAAGTTGTCGAGGTAGCGTTTATGCGCGTCGTCGCTGCGCATGCCGGCATAGAGTTCGCTGGTGAGCGGGGGGCTGCCGATGGTGCGGGCGACGATGTAGCCTTTTTCCAGATAGGGCATCACCGTCCAATATGGCAACGCAGCAATGCCGCGCCGGCTGGCTACGAGCTGGATGATGGCGATGGTGAGCTCGCTGTGGCGGCGCGGCGGGTTGATGCCGGCGGGAAGCAGGATTTTGCGCAGTAAATCAAGCATATCGTCGGGCACGGGATAGGTAATCAGGGTTTCGGCGGCGAAATCCTGCGCCTGCCACACAGGTTTGGCCGCCAGAGGATGATCTTGGGCGCAGATACCCACCATTTCGTAGGCAAACAGCGGCTGGTAGCGGATGCCCGCCTGCAGCACGGCTTCGGACACGATGGCCAAATCGGCGCGGTGTTGCAGCAAGAGCCCCACCGGGTCGGCCTGGAAGCCGGACACGATATCGAGCTCCACCTTCGGCCACAGCGGGCGGAAGTCGCCCATGGCGGGCATGAGCCAGTCGAAACAGGTGTGGCATTCCACCGCCAGCCGCAACTCGCCCGCGCCGCCGCCGGCAATCTGCGCCATGTCGCGCTCGGCGGCGGCCAGGTGCGGCATCACTTCGCGCGCCAGCTGCAACAGCCGCTCACCGGCAGGCGTGAAACGCAGGGGGGTGGTTTTGCGCTCGAACAGCGGCGTGCCGAAGTGGTTTTCCAAGGCGCGGATTTGGTGCGACAAGGCGGATTGGGTGAGGAACACGCGCTTGGCGGCCAGGGACACGCTGCCGGTTTCGGCCAGGGCAAGCAGGGTTTTGAGGTGGCGCAGTTCGATGATGGATTCCATGTTTCAGGTAGCCTTTGGGATGGGTCGGCAGGGTGCCGACATTTTATTTTGTCTGCCTTGTCGGCTTTCAGGTAGCCCCAGCCAAGGGGAGGCTACCTGAAATTCTAATTTCAATCCGTTTCCGCCATTTCCAGCGCTTGTTTGATGTCCACGGCCACGATACGGGACACGCCTTTTTCCTGCATGGTCACGCCGATGAGCTGCTCGGCCATTTCCATGGTCAGGCGGTTGTGGGAAATATACAAGAACTGGGTGTGGGCGCTCATTTCTCTCACCAAATTGCAGAAGCGGGCGGTGTTGGCGTCGTCGAGCGGGGCGTCCACTTCGTCCAGCAGGCAGAACGGGGCGGGGTTGAGGCTGAACAGGGCGAACACGAGGCTCATGGCGGTGAGCGCTTTTTCGCCGCCGGAGAGCAGGTGGATGGTGCTGTTCTTCTTGCCGGGCGGGCGCGCCATGATGGATACGCCGGCGGTAAGCAAATCGTCGCCCACCATGTGCAGGCTGGCTTCGCCGCCGCCAAACAGGGTGGGGAAGAAGGTTTGCACTTTTTGGTTCACGGCATCGAAGGTGGCTTGGAAGCGCTGTTTGGTTTCGCCGTCGATTTGGGCGATGGCTTCTTCCAAAAGCTCAATGGCGGATTGCAGGTCGGCGCGTTGGTTTTGGTAGTAGCCGTCGCGCTCGCGGGCTTCGGCCAATTCGTCGAGCGCGGCCAGGTTCACCGCGCCAAGGGCTTGGATGCGGCGGGAAATGCTGTCGATTTGCTGCGGCCAGTCGGTTTTCAGGTAGCCTGCCTGCTGCTCGGCTTCGAGCGCGGCGATATCGGCTTGGCGTGCCAATAAATTATCGTGGAAGTGCTTGGCGTTAAGCAGGGCTTCCTGCTGCTGCAACAGGGCGGTTTGGGCGGCCTGCTGCCACTGCGGCAGCTCGGCGGCCAGCGCTTGCTGGCGGGCGTATTGCTGCCTGCCCTGCTCTTGGGTTTCGGCCAGCTCGGCGGCGGCGGCTTGGATTTGTTCTTCCAGCGTGAAGGCGGCTTCGGCCAGTTCTTCCAACTGCAGGTGTTGCTCGTCTTCGTTGTCTTCGGCGTAGGTGAGGGCGAGCTCGCTCTGGCGTTGCTGCCAATCGGCTTTTTGCTGCACCAGCGCGGCCATGCGGGCGGCGAGGTTTTGCAGCTGCTGGGTTTGGCGGTGGGCTTCGATTTCGGCGGCGCTGCGGCGGCGGTCGGCTTCGAGCACGGCCTGGCGGGCTTGGCGCAGGGCTTGCTGCGCCTGTTGGCTGTGTTCGGCTTGGGCGCGGCTTTCGGCTTCCAGCTCGGGCAGACTGTCTTCGAGGGAGACGGCTTCTTCGGCCAGAATTTCGGCAGCACACGCCAGCTCTTCCGCCTCCTGCGCCAGCTGTGTCTGTTCTTGGGCAATGTGTTCGCGCCGTTGCCCGGCTTGTGCGGCGCGGGCGGCGAGGGCACCGGCCTGCTGTTGGGCGGCGGCCAGCTCGGCGGCGAGGCGGCGTTGTTCGGTTTGGGCTTGGCGCAGCTCGGTTTCGGCTTGGGCTTGCTGCTGCGCCAGTTTTTCGGCTTCGACTCGGGCTACCTGAAACTGCGGCTGCCATTCGGCCAGTGCCGCAACAATTTCGTCGTGGCGGGCTCGGTGGCGTATTTGCCGGTTGCCGCCGTCGGCATGGTGCAGCAGCACGCCGAGGCGGTCGATGCGGTGGCCTTGCGGGGTGAGCCATTCTTGGCCGGGCTCGAGGCGGCTGCGCTGCGCCAGCGCGTAATCCAAATTAGGCGCACACAAAATACCTTCGAGCCAGTGTGCTAAGGCTACCTGAAAAGGCGGCTCGGCCTGGATTTGGTGAATCAGCGCCTGAGCCGGGCTGGCGGCGCGGTGGGCGTGGGCTTCGCGGTCGAACCAGGCGGCGGGGGATTCGGGCAACGGCGACGGCGGCTGGAAATCAGCGGGCAGCGCGCGGGCGTTGAGCCGCTCGCCGAGCACGGCGGCCAGCGCACCCTGCCATTCTTCGGGCACGCGGATGTGCTGCCACAGGGCGGACGCATCGGCTTGTTCGCTGCCCTGCCAGAAGTTGTGGCGGGCGGTGTCGGCCAGCAGGGCGGCGAGGGTTTTCTGCTCGGCTTCGGCGGCGAGGATGCGGCGTTCGTGCTCCTGTTCGCGTTCGCGGGCGGCGGCGAGGGCGGTTTTCAGGTAGCCTGTTTGCTCTTCGAGCCGTTGCAGTTGCTTCTCGCCTTGTTGGTATTGGGCGGCGAGGGTGTCGGCCCGGGCTTGGGCGGCGGCGGTGTCCTGCCCGGCATCGCCTTGCAGGGCAGCGGCTTCCTGCTGCAAACGGGCTTGGCGCTCTTGCAGCCGGCTGATGCTTTGGCGGCTGTGTTGCAGCTGCTGCTGCTTCAGGGCGAGCTCGCGGCGGAGGCGGGCGGCTTCGTTGTGTCGGCTTTGCTGCTGTTCGGCAGCCTGCTGCTGGGCGGCTTCGAGCTCGGGCAGTTGCTCTTCGAGGGCGACGGCTTCGGCGGTCAGCAGTTCGAGCTGCATCTGCTGCTGCTTGGCGGCCTGTTCGGCTTGGGCGTGCTGCTGTTGCAGCTCGGCGTGTTCGCTGTCGATTTTCTGGATGGTGGCTTGGGTGGCAGCCTGTTCGCGTTCGAGCCGCTGGCGTTGGCTCTGCCGCGAGCGGATTTGCTCTTCGAGGCGGGCGGTTTGCTCGCGCAGCAGAGCGTGCTGCTGGTTGAGCCGGTATTGCTCGGCCTGCTGGTGCTGTTCGGTTTGGCGCAACACTTGTACGGCATCGTTCATGGCCTGGTTTTGCCGGGCAAGCTCGTCTTGCTGCTGGCGGGCGCGTTCGTGTTCGGCAGCAGCGCGATCGGCGGCGGCAAGCGTGTGCCGCCATTGGGCGAAGTCGTGGCGGTTTTGCGCCTGGTTGAGTTCGGCGATGAGGCTGCGGTAGCGCTCGGCGGCGGCGGCCTGGCGTTGGAGTTTTTCCACTTGGCGGCCGAGTTCGGACTGCAAGTCGCCGAGGCGTTGGAGGTGTTCGCGGGTGTCGCACAGGCGGTTTTCGGTTTCGCGGCGGCGTTCTTTGTATTTGGATACGCCGGCGGCTTCTTCGATGTGGGCGCGCAATTCTTCGGGGCGGGCTTCGATGATGCGGGCAATCATGCCCTGCTCGATCACGGCGTAGCCGCGCGCGCCGACGCCGGTGCCGAGGAAAAGGTCGGTGATGTCGCGGCGGCGCACTTGCTGGCCGTTGATGTAGTAGCTGGATTCGCCTTGGCGGGTGAGCTGGCGGCGGATGCTGATTTCGCCGTATTGCCCCCATGCACCATGCAGGCTGCCGTCGGCATTGCTGAACACGAGCTCCACGGAGGCGCGGGGGGCGGGGCGGCGGGTGGCAGCGCCGTTGAAAATCACGTCTTGCATGCTCTCGCCGCGCAGCTGTTTGGCCGAGGCTTCGCCCAGCACCCAGCGCACGGCGTCGATAACATTGGATTTGCCGCAGCCGTTGGGCCCGATTACGGCCACCAGCTGACCGGGCACGTGGATGGTGGTGGGGTCGGTGAAAGATTTGAAGCCGGCAAGTTTGATGTGGGTGAGACGCATGAAAAACAATGAAAAAGCGGAATGCTGTATTTTAAAAGAAAGGCGGCGGGGCAGGCTACCTGAAACAGGAAGAAGGTTTCAGGTAGCCTTTTGCTATGCCTTTTTGCGCCGTCTGGCACGCCGATACCAAGCAATACTGAGCCCAAGCCAGCCTGCTCCGGCCACGGTGGCAGCACGTGTCCACAAGCGGGCATACAGCCGCCAGTTTTCGGTTTCCTCCTGCGGGCTGAAGGCGGCGCGATATTGCCGCTCGTTGCCGTCTTTGGTGTAGGCGAGCTCGGTAATCACATGGTAGCTCAGCCAATGGGCTTGGGTGATATTTTGCACGGATAGGTTTTCTTCGCGCTGCCAAATGTTTTCATCATATTGGCACAACGGATCGGCCAAGTTGCGGCAATCCAAATTAAGCGGTTGGCCTTCGGCGGTACGAATGCTGCCGACTACGTGGAGGTTGTCGTCATCGTCATACCATTGACGCCGCCATAGCTCAGCGGCGGCATGATGCGTATAGGCTACCGGAACGCCCAACTGCCACTGCCGCTTATGCAACTCGGCCGAAGTTACCAATGCGCCCATACCCAATCCGGCAGCCAGCAGCATACTGAACAGCCAAAATACGGGCAAACTAAATAAAGCCTGTATGACGTTACGGTCGAGCTGTTCTTTATCCCGTTGTATCTGCCGCATAGTGTGAAAAAAATTGCCCATTTGCTTTCCTAGATTGCGCTGGCTGATTGTATAGCGAAACCGGCAAGATAAGCCACGCATGGGCATGAGGCTACCTGAAAGCCGCCGATTGTCCAACCACAAACCACCCGCTAAATGATAGTTTTGTTTTTGCCAAACGATAGCATTTTGTAATACAATGCAAACTTGAGTAATCACTCATTTACCATGTAAATCAATGGATAAGCAAAAGAAAACTGTTACGGTGATGGTGCTGGACGAGCACCGCACCGATACTTTCGTTATCGCTGAATCTCGGCTGCGCGCCATCAAACCCACCATCATCGGCCTTTCCCTGGCCACGGTGGCGCTGTTGGCTGCCCTGCTGGCTTTGGGTTGGCACTACTACCAAAGCTACAACCAATTTGCGCAACAGCAACAGCAAACTCAAGCGCTCAATCAGCAAATAGAAGACTTGAAAGAAGCCCGCTCCGCCGAAGTTACTGCCAAGCTGAACCAGCTTGCCCAATCCGAAAAAGCTGTGGCCGACCTGCAAAACTACTTACGCCAGCGCGGCGCAAACGTGCCTGTTCCCAAACCGGCTGCCTCATCCGAGCCCGGCAAACCCATCAGCCAAGCCGGCGGCCCGCGCAATATTCTGCCGCCAGCCGATACGCCCGAATTCAGCCAAACTATTGAAAATCTGCTTAAAGCTGCCAACAACGTGCCGCTTGGCCGCCCTGCGCAAGGCGGGCTCTCTTCCGGCTTCGGCCCTAGGCATAACCCGTTTAGCGGCAAAGGCAGCGAGTTCCACCACGGCTTGGATTTTCGCGGCAATGTAGGCGACCCCGTGCGCGTTACTGCCAATGGCACAGTGGAATTTGCCGGCACCATGAACGGCTACGGCCAAGTGGTGAAAGTGCGCCACGGCTACGGCTACAGTACCGTGTATGGCCATTTGTCGCACATCGACGTGCAGCCCGGGCAAACGGTTAAAGCCGGCGACCTCATCGGCAAAATCGGCTCTACCGGCCGCTCCACCGGCCCGCACCTGCACTATGAAGTGCGCCTCAACAACGAGCCACACGACCCTGCCACCTTCCTCAGCCTCGCAAAATAAAGCTGCGAGGTATACCATTTCCATTCAATCCGCGGAGAAACAACCATGTTTAAAGATAAAAAAGACCGTTCCCAACCCAGCAACTCCACCAGCGCCATCGACACCATCATCGGCGCACAATGCCGGATTCAGGGCGACATCCTGAGCCAGCAATCGGTGAAAATCGACGGTCAAATCCAAGGCAACGTACAAGCCGGCGGCACCGTCATCGTTGGCGACAAAGGCGCGGTGAACGGCGACATCCGCGGCAGCGATCTGATTGTATTCGGCAAAACCGAAGGCTTGATCGAAGTGAAAAAACTCCACCTCAAACCCAATGCCCGCGTAACCGGCAATATCCGCACTCAATCCCTGCAAGTGGAAGACGGTGCCGTTTACACCGGTGATATCCGCATGGATCGCAACGTTGGCAACGCCACCCTTCCCCCCGCCGGAAGCGCCCCAGAAAAAGCCATTGCTGCACCAGCAGATAAGTTGGCCAATAAATAGTTTGCCTGGTTGAGCCAAAATAAAAGGCTACCTGAAACTTTCAGGTAGCCTTAATTAGTAATCCTAGTATGGGTAGCAGACAAAACTTGCTATGCCATCAACACCAACGTTTCAGGTAGCCTGCCATGTCTCCCAAACAACAAAACGACATCCTCAGCATCAACAAAGTGCAGCTGCTGCTCTCGGAAAAGCGCACCGCGCTTTCGGTGATGCGCACGGGCATTGCCGTGTTGGCGCTGCCGCTTTCCATTTTCAGCGCGCTGATTGCTACTTCCAGGTGGTATAACGTGATGGAGGTGTGGCCTTTGTTGGTGCTGGTGGTGGCCATCAATTTGGGGCTGGCGGTGTTCGGCATTTATCTGATTGCCCGCTCCATGCGGCACATGCGCCAATACGACAGCCTGATTGCCGATATCAAATACAGCCACGATTCGCTGCGGCGGCTGATTAAGTCGTAGGCAGCTTATTGCTGGGCGAATGAAGAAAAACAGAAGCTATGGAACTAGAAGATATTCCCAACGAAGTATTCCTGGAAGACATCCGAGACCTCACACAGGCTTTCCCGCTTGAGTTTCCCCGCCAGTTTCAGCAAATCAAAGATTATTTGGGTATAGATGAACAGCACATCCGCATTACCGACTTTGTGGAAGATCAAAACCGAGACGATTGTTTTTACGGCTATTTCTTTGGCGCGCTGAATCGAAGGATTTACGAATACGCCTTTGAGGGAGAGAAAACCACGTTTCGGGAGGCGGATATGGCTGCCTTAACGATGCGGGATACCTTCAGCAGCAAAGTGCTGCATCTTTTATAGTAAACAAAAAGGAGCCAGGGCAAACCCGGCTCCTTTTTTCAGGTAGCCTGCCTGAGCTTTAAGGCTACCTGAAACGCGTTTCTGCGAAACCCAACATTACCACTGCCGCTTCTTGCACAGCAGCGCATCCAGCGACCATTTGCCGCCGCCAGCCGCCGCCAGATACAGGAACACGAAGCTAAACAGCGCGGCCGCTTCGCCGCCGTTCATAAACGGAATCAGCGCATGGCCTTTGCCCGAAACGTGGCCGATGAAATAGGCCACCGCCATCTGGCCGGAAAGGATAAACGCTGCCGGGCGGGTGAACAAACCGAGCAACACCAACAGGCCGCCGCCCAGCTCCAGCATACCGGCCACGCCGTAGAGCGAGAAGAGCTGCAAGCCGTCAAACATTTCCACGTGCGGCAGGCCGAGCAGCTTGGCCGAACCGTGCAGCATAAACATATAGCCCGCCGCGATACGCAATACAGACAACGCCATGCTGCGGCAGTTTTCCCAATGTGTATTCATGATTTTTTCCTCTTGATGCGTGAAACAATGTAAATTGGAAGTACCTGTGCAGTATAATCATTTCCCTATAGCGAAAACATAGCCGATCCAACAATACAGTTTTTCCCCAAGAGAAATCATGGATACCTTATTAAGCATGAAAGTGTTCTGCCAAGTGGTGCATAGCGGCAGCTTCACCCGCGCCGCCGAGCAACTGGATATTTCCGTGCCCATGGCCAGCAAACACGTGGCGCATCTGGAAAAAAGCGTGAATGCCCGCCTGCTCTACCGCAACAACCGCCGCCTCAGCCTCACCGAGCAGGGCGAAGCCTACTACCGCGACTGCCTCTCCGCGCTCGATATCCTCGAGCAGGCCGCCGCCCGTGCCGCAGGCAGCACCGCCCGGGTGCAGGGCCGGTTGCGCGTGAGCATCCCCGTGTGGTTTGCCAATCCCGTGTTTGCCTGCTGGATTACCGAATACCGCCGCCGTTATCCCGAAGTATCGCTGCACCTCACGCTCACCAACCACAGCGTGAATTTAGACGGAGACGGCGAAGACGTGGCACTTCGCCTCTCCAAACAGCCGGCCGAAAACCTGATTGCCCGCGCCCTGGCCAAAATCGATTTCCATTTGGTGGCTGCGCCCGCCTATTTAGCCGAACACGGCACGCCCGCCGCCCCGCAGGATTTGGCACAACACCAAGCCATCCTGCCCAGCTACACCGACGTTTCCGCCCTCACCCTGCAAGGCCAGGGAGAAAGCCACAACATCGAGCTGCAAGCCGCCATACACAGCAACAACACCCAAATGCTCTACCAGCTGGTGTGCGCCGGCGCCGGCATCGGCTACCTGCCCGAATGGCTGCTGCGCGCCGACCTGCAAACCGGCCGCCTGCGCCGTCTGCTGCCCGACTACCGAACAGCCCCCGTCCCCTTCTATGCCGTTTACACCCAGCGCAAACTCTTAAGCGCAAAAGTGCGCAGTTTTATCGACTTTATGGTGGAGAAGGCCGCGAGCGAACAGGCTGATTTATAGAATAGCCGGCCAAAGCAAAGGCTACCTGAAACGCTAAATGGTTTCAGGTAGCCTGTTTTTGCTGCTTAATCCGCGCCGTTGGCAGTCAGCAGGAAGGCTTCGAGGCTTTCGGCTTCCCGAATGCATTCGCCGCTGTCGTGGTCGGGCAGCCATACCGCGCCTTCGTGCAGCATGAAGTAGTTGCCGCTGCCGTCGCCCGCGAAGGCGATGCCCTGTTGCAGCAGTCCGGCGGGCAGGGTTTCGTGTTCGGCGAAGTGGCGGCGTACCCATTTTGTGTTCTCTACCACCTGCGCCAAATCGTCGATTTCTATGCCCAGATAGCAGTTTGTGCCGAAACGCAGCAGCAGGGCGCGATACAGGGAGGGGAAGGGCGTGCCGAGCTCTTGTTCGGCGGCGGCAATTTCGGCCTCGGATACAGGCTCACCTGAGAGGAGTTCTTCCGCCATGCCGTCTTGTTCGGCGAAATCAGCACGGATAAGGTCTTCGAGTTGGTCGAGAAAGGCTTGAGGCATGGCAGTTTCCTTAGTAGTGGCGGTAAGAAGGAGGAGGCTACCTGAAAACGGAATAAATAGGCAACAGGGCAGATATTGCTGCCATTTTATAGCTGCTTTTAGCCCTAAAGCCGTCAGTATTTTTCAGGTAGCCTTCGCGGCTACAGCTTCAAGGTTGCCCAATATTGCGGCAGGCGGTTGAGGCGTTGCAGGATGGCTTGGGCTTCGCTGTCGCCGTGTTCGGCGAGGTGGCGGGCGGCGAGGTCGAGGTAGGAGATGGCGGCCAGTTCGCTGTATTCCTGATAGTCGGCCGGGTCGGTGCAGCCGTCGTCGCGCAGCTCTTCGGCGCCCTCCAGCAGGAGGGTGAAGTCGCCCAGGATGGCGCGGCACGCTTCTTGCACCGCTTGGTTGTTGCCGCGCCGTTTTTGCAGCCGCATCACGGCGTGCATGAAGGGGCCGATTTCGGCGCGGTAGTGGGCTACCACGGCGAAGGCGGCGGTGCCCCAGCATTCAATGGCTTGCGGCCAGAGCTCGTAGAGCCTTTGCCGCTCCAGCCATTCGGCGAGGGCGCGGGCGGTGTTCACGAGCTGGTAGCCGCTCATCCATATGTCGGCGCTGATGGTTTGCTTGGGGTAGTCGTTGCTGTTGTCGGCGATGTGCTGGGCTTGGATGTTGAGCTCTTTGAGGTAGGCTTTAATGGCGGGAATATCGGGCGGGAGCCGGCAGAGGGAATCCAGTTTGCTTTGGTGTTGGCCTTTGTTGTTACTCATGTTGCGCCTTTCTAAAATAGGTTTCAGGTAGCCTGCTGCAAGGATAACAGGCTACCTGAAAAGAGGATGACGGCTTTCAGGTAGCCTGGCGGCTTACTGCCGGGTTTTGTCCAGCCACACGTGCCGCGACAGGGCAAACAGCAGCGTGATGCCGCACAGGGTGGAGGCCAGCATCATGGCGGGCATGATGCGCGCGCTGCCGTTGTGCAGCTGGGTGGTGAGGAAGCCCATGGCGGCGGCAATCAGCACTTGGCTGGAAATCAGCACGCCGTTGGCGCTGCCGCCTTCGGCTTTGAAATAGCCCATAAAGCAGGCCTGGGTGTTGGCCACCACCAGCCCCTGCGTGCCCACCGACACCATCACCAACGGGGCAAACAGCCACAAGGGCGGCATGGCGGTGGATTGGGAGAGCAGCATCAGCAGGAAGTTGGCACAAAACTGCACGGCGATGCCGATGAGCAGGATATTGGCCGGCTCGCTGCCGCTTTTCAGCCGCCAGGCGGTGATGCGGTTGAAGAAAATCATGGTCACAATATTGAGGCCGAACAACAGGGTATAGAAGCCGTTGCTCATGCCGTAAAACTTCATATACACCGAAGGCGATTCGGTGAGGAACACAAACATGGAGGAAAAGCTGAACGACTGGAAAAACAGAAAACCAAGCGATTGCGGCTTGGCAAACACGCTGCGGTAGCCCGTGAAAATAATCGAGAGCGGCGAACCCGCCGGCTTGGCGGCGGGGCCGTTGGCCGGCAGAAAACGCCATTGCAGCAGCCACACCAGCGCGGCATAGCCCAGCAAAAAGCCGAACACCGCGCGCCAGCCGCCGATTATCTGCATCAGCCAGCCCACCATCGGCGCCAAAATCGGTGCCGCCATCATAATCACGCCGATCAGCGCAAACATCTGTGCCGCGCGTCGGCCTTCGTAGTGGTCGCGCACAATCGCCCCGCCGCTCACCGCCACCATGCCCGCGCCGAAAGCCTGCAACATACGCAGCAGCATCAGCTGCGGCAGGGTTTGCAGCAGAATCAGCCCCAAACTAGCCACGAGATATACTCCCAGCCCGGCCAGTACCACCGGCCGTCGCCCTTTAAAATCGGAAAACACCCCGCCCAGCAGCACGCCCGCCGACTGGCCCACCAGAAAAATACTCAGGCTTTGCTGAATATCGGTTTCGCCCACGCCCAAGCTGGCCGCCATCGCCGGCACGGCGGGCAGATAGGTATCAATCGAAAACGGCATCACCGCCGCCATCGCGGCCAAGAGCAGCGCCATTTGTTTATCGGAAAGGCGGGAAGGAGCAGAAGTGTTCATCAGAATTAACGCAATACAAAATTAAGAAAAGTCAGCGAATAAAGTAGGGGCTGTCCTAGATAACCAGGAATATTCAAA
>NZ_KV795547.1:33667-59270 GCF_001809035.1 Eikenella sp. HMSC061C02 | reverse complement strand
GACTAGCATGACTGCTAATCTACGTCAGCCCCTTAAATTTTGTGGAGCGAAAAATGAAGCAATCCGGTTCTTATTCTGCCCTTCAGTCTTTTGGGTATGGCCTAGCAATCGTTGCCACAACCATCATCTCTTTTGCTGCTGCCGCCGCTAATTTTCTACTTATCTGGGCTGCACCCCTTGCCTTTGCTACACATCCTGATGACCTCATGCGTATCATGATATTTTGGGTGTTTATGATTGGCCCTCCCGTTGCATTTGTTTTATCACTCTATCTTTTAATCAAATACTTTTTTTCGGCAACGTTATTCCCGGAAGAAGACACCAAAACCAAATATATGCCTTATGGCATCAAAGACATCTTTTCCTTAATTGCCTCATGTTTGGGCATAATGGCTATCTACCAAACCCCAAGAACCCCTTTTTCCGACTGGATAAGATACAACTCGGCACCCCCACTATTCGTCATCTGGGGCTGGGTAGTCATCCGCCCCATCCGCTATACAGCATGGAAACTGCGTACCCAAGAGCAAACAAATCAAAAAACCACCATCGCCAAAGACGATCAAAACCACGGCGATTAAAACCATGCAAACCCAGCCCCACTTTCAGGTAGCCCCTTCCATACAGGCTACCTGAAAATCATCCCCCGCAAAATCACCCCCCATCTTTTCCCAGCAAGAAACATCATCTTGCCGCAAAGCGCTACCACCCCGCGCCGCAAAACCCTTATACTGCCGCACATTACATTATCCAGCACACCCGAAAGGAAAAATCATGACCCACCAAATCCTGCAAGAAGCCGCCCGCACCCGCCGCTCCGTGTACGCACTCAACAAAAACCTGCCCCTACCCGCCGAAGAAGTGGCCGCCATCGTAGAACACGCCGTGCTGCACACCCCCTCTTCCTTCAACTCCCAATCCACCCGCGTCGTGGTGCTGTTCGGCGCCGAACACGAAAAACTCTGGCAGCTCACCGAAGCCGCCCTGCGCCAAATCGTGCCTGCCGACAAATTCGAGCCCACCGCCCAAAAACTGGCAGGCTTCGCCGCCGCAGCCGGCACCGTACTCTTCTTTGAAGACCAATCCGTCGTGCGCGCCCTGCAAGAGCAATTCCCCGCCTACGCCGCCAACTTCCCCGTGTGGGCCGAACACGCCGACGCCATGCACCAATACGCCGTGTGGACCACCTTCGCCGCCGCCGGCATCGGCGCCAACCTGCAACACTACAATCCCGTTATCGACCAAGCCGTGGCCGAGCAGTGGCAAATCCCCGCCAGCTGGACCCTGCGCGCCCAGCTCGTATTCGGCGGCATCGCCGCGCCCGCCACAGACAAGCAGTTCGCCCCGGTTGAAGGCCGCTTTAAAGTACACGGCCTGTAAGCAGCGTATGGAATATAAAAAGGCTACCTGAAGATTTTCAGGTAGCCTTTTTTCAGCGTTCCATTTTGAAGCCCAGCTCCGCATAAAGAGAATAACCCACTGCTTCATTCTCTCCATTCCAATTCCTCACGCCAATAAACTTGCACACCCGCCCGGAACATGGCAGGCTACCTGAAAATTTACGCATGAAAGAGAAATCATGTTTCAGGTAGCCTTTTCTTTTGCCGGCCGGAGGTACGCATGAGCCGTCAAACCATCGTGATTATCGGTGGCAGCGGCTTTATCGGCCACTATTTAGCCGCGGCGTATCAGGCCGACGGGCATCGGGTGATTATCGTTAGCCGCCATCCGACCAGCGCGTGGGAGGCGGATAAGCGTTTTGAATACATCGCCGCGCTGCACCACCTCTACGACAGCATCCGCCCCGATTTACTGATTAACCTGGCGGGGGCGTCGGTGGGTGAAGGCCGCTGGACGGCGCAGCGCAAGCAGGAGTTGTTGCAAAGCCGCTTGCAGCCGGTGCAGGCTGTGGCCGACTGGCTGCGCCGCCACCCGCAGCCGCCGCGCCTCATCATTCAGGCTTCCGCCGTGGGTTATTATGGCAACGGCAGCGCGGAGGGCTGGCCGCCGTGTGCGGAAAACGCGCCGCCGCAAAATGTTTTCCCTTCGCAGCTGTGCCAGCAATGGGAGGCGGCGATACAGCGCGTACAGCAGGAGAGCGGCGTGCCGGTGGTCGTGTGCCGTTTTGGCGTGGTGCTGGGCAGGAATGGCGGCATTTTGCCGCAGCTGCTCAAACCGGTGCGCTACTGCGCGGGCCGGCTCGGCAGCGGCGAGCAGCCCCTGCCGTGGGTGCATATGGATGATGTCGTGGCCGCCATCCGTTTCCTAGCCACGCAAACGCACAACGGCTTTCAGGCTTACAACATTACTGCCCCCAAGCGCACCACCCAGCTCGACTTTGCCCGCGCCGCCGCCCAACGGCTGCGCCGCCCGCTGTTGTTTTCCGTTCCCGAGCAGATGTTGCGCCTGATGCTGGGCGAGCAGGCCGATTTGGTGTTAGACGGCCAATTTGCCCCGCCGAAAGCCCTGTTGCAGCAAGGATTTGAGTTTGCCTTCCCCACCATTGAGCGTGCGCTCGACAACCTGCTGAATTAGGCCGCCCAATTCAATCCTTAGCTGCTGCTTAAAATCAGGTAAAATAGCGTTTTCCTGTTTTAAATTTTTCCCCGAAAGAGTGCCATGACCCAATCCCTCAGCTACCGTGATGCCGGTGTCGATATCGATGCAGGCGACCAACTGGTTGAAAACATCAAACCCTTTGCCAAGCGCACCATACGCCCCGAAGTGTTGGGCGACTTGGGCGGCTTCGGTGCACTGGTGGAAATCAGCAAAAAGTACCAAAACCCGGTACTAGTGAGCGGCACCGACGGCGTAGGCACCAAGCTGAAACTAGCGTTTGAATGGGATATTCACCACACCGTGGGCATCGACCTGGTGGCCATGAGCGTGAACGACATCCTCGTGCAAGGCGCAGAGCCGCTGTTTTTCCTCGACTATTTCGCCTGCGGCAAGCTCGACGTGGCGCGCGCCACCGATGTGATTAAAGGCATCGCCGAGGGCTGCGAACAATCCGGCTGCGCCCTGATTGGCGGCGAAACGGCCGAAATGCCCGGCATGTATCCCGAAGGCGAATACGATTTGGCCGGCTTCGCCGTGGGCGTGGTGGAAAAAAGCAAAGTCATCAACGGCCGCAGCATCCGGCCCGGCGATGTGGTGCTCGGCCTCGCCTCCAACGGCGCGCACTCCAATGGCTATTCGCTCATCCGCAAAATCATCGAGCGCAGCAATCCCGATTTGGATGCCGAATTCGATGGCGGCAAACCCCTGCGCCAAGCCATCATTGCCCCCACCCGCCTGTATGTGAAACCAATTTTGGCGGCGCTGGAAAAATTTGAAATCAAAGGCATGGCGCACATTACCGGCGGCGGCCTCACCGAAAACATTCCGCGCGTATTGCCCGAAAACTGTGTGGCACAAATCGATGCACAATCCTGGTCGCTGCCCAAACTGTTCCAATGGCTGCAACAGGCCGGCAACGTGGAACAACAGGAAATGTACCGCACCTTCAACTGCGGTATCGGTATGGCCGTTATCGTGCCTGCCGAGCAGGCTGAGGCAGCGCAGTCCTTCCTCACCGAACAAGGCGAAACCGTGTATCGCCTGGGCACAATCCGCGAGCGTGCGGGAAGCGAGCATCAAACACAGGTGGCATAAATAATTTCAGGTAGCCTCACTTAAAGGCTACCTGAAAAGAGAAACTCCAACGAATATTCCAACAAAGGCAACAACATCATGGCAAAAAATATCGTAGTAATCGGCGCGCAGTGGGGCGACGAAGGCAAAGGCAAAATCGTAGACTGGCTGGCAGAAGAGTGCGCCGGTGTGGTGCGCTTCCAAGGTGGCCACAATGCCGGGCATACGCTGGTGGTGAACGGCAAAAAAACCGTGCTGCGCCTGATTCCCAGCGGCATCCTGCATGAAAACCTGCATTGCTACATCGGCTCCGGCGTGGTGGTTTCCCCCGAAGCCCTGCTCGGTGAGATCGACGAGCTCACTGCTGCCGGTGTGAAAAACGTGGCTGGCCGGTTGCACATCGCCCCTACCTGCCCAATGATTCTGCCCTACCACATTGCGCTCGATCATGCCCGCGAAGCCTCTAAAGGCGCTGGCAAAATCGGTACCACCGGCCGCGGCATCGGCCCGGCTTATGAAGACAAAGTATCCCGCCGTGCCATTCGTTTGGGCGATTTGGCCGATGCCAAACTGTTGGCCGACAAACTGCGTGCCAACCTTGAAGTGTATAACGTGCAGCTGCAGCATCTGCATGGCGCAGAGCCCGTGCAGTTTGATGACGTGATGGCCAAAATCAACACCTTCAAAGACCGTATTCTGCCGATGCTCGCCGATGTGTCGCGCAGCCTGCATGACACCATCCAGCGCGGTGAACGCCTGCTGTTTGAAGGTGCGCAAGGTACGCTGCTGGATATCGACTACGGCACTTATCCCTTTGTTACCTCGTCCAACTGTTTGGCAGGCGCTGCCTCTGCCGGTGCAGGCGTGCCGCCGCAGGCCTTGGATTATGTGCTCGGCATCGTGAAGGCCTACACCACCCGAGTCGGTTCCGGCCCCTTCCCCACCGAACTGTTCGACGACACCGGCAAAGGCCTGGCCGAACGTGGCAACGAATTTGGCTCGGTTACCGGCCGTGCCCGCCGTTGCGGTTGGTTCGATGCTGCCGCCCTCAAACGCGCCATCCAAATCAACGGCATCAGCGGACTGTGTATCACCAAGCTGGATGTAATGGACGGCATCCCCGAGATCAAAATCTGCACCGGCTACACCCTGCCCGACGGCAGCACCACCGATATCCTGCCCTTCGGCAGCGATGCCGTGGCCGGCTGCACCCCGATCTACGAAACCTTACCCGGCTGGAAAGAATCCACCTTTGGCGTGCAAAACTTTGATCAGCTGCCGGAAAACGCTAAAGGCTACCTGAAACGCATTGCTGAAGTATGCGGAGCGCCCATCGCCATCGTCTCCACCGGCCCCGACCGCGTGGAAACTATCGTGCTGCGGCATCCGTTTACTAATTAAGCCGCTGCAACTGGATAAGAAAAGGCTACCCTGAAAGGTTTCAGGTAGCCTTTTTATGTGGATGGATTAAGAGGGGTTGTGCTCGCTCTTATGGCCACCACTCCTGCCAATTAGTAGTTTATCTCCAACCATATGAGAGTGGATAAACAGCACACAAAGCTGCGGAACAACAACGTTAGGTTTCAGGTAGCCTCTTCAGTGCACAAGGAAGATACAGAACAATTCCATGCGTATACTGCAAGAGAAATACTACAAGGGGAGACTTGAATATATGCGTGATACTCACTATACACATAATTTGCTATGTCTCAGTGAAGGCTACCTGAAAATACAAATGACTAGTTTAATTTCGGTGAAACCATATTTTCAGGTAGCCTTACTCTCTCCTGTGTGCCAAGCAAATAGAAAAGCATAGACAAACAAAAAGGCTTGCCGAAGCAAGCCTTTTTGTTGGGTTACTAGACTAAGCTAGCCACAAATTAGAATTTGTGTACTACGCCAGTACCTACACCCCAGTTGCTTACGTTTTTAGCAGCGCTATTCTCTTTCTCACGCAGCCAGCCTACAGAAACCAGACCAGTAGTGCGGCGGGAGAATGCGTAGTCAGCACCAACGATAGCTTGGGTGTAACGAGCACCAAGATTATCAGATTTACCGTATGCTACAGAGATTTTAGGAGTAACGGCACCGAAAGTGTAAGCTGCAGAAATCTGAGCCTCTTTGGTTTTGTCAGTACCAGCACCGCCGTTAGCAGGAACAGCAGGAGTAGCAGGAGTAGCTGGAACAGCAGCAGTGTATTCTGCAATATCAAAGCTATCACGACCGGTGAAATCACCAGCTACACCTTTACCATATTGCAGACCAGCCGCAACATACAGGTTGTTAGCGTCGTAACCGAAGCTCAGGTTGTGAACATGGCTGTCTTTCAGACCAGCAGCAGTTGCTTCAGCATGGGTCTTACGAGCATATTCAACAGCATAACGACCGAAGAAGCCACTGTTCTTATAGCCTAAGCCCAAACCGAATACCGGTTTGCCGTCGTTAGTACGACCGCCGTGTACGTTAGTACCGGGAGCCATCTGGAATGAGAAGTCGAAACCAGCAAAGTCAGGAGACTGATAGTTCAAGCTAGTACGACGAGCACCGAAACGGGTATAACGGGACAGACCCAAAGCCTCGTTGCTGTATTCCCAGTTGTCTTGGGCATCCAAGGCTTGTTTCAGCGGGGTGCTTACACGACCAACTTTAACGGTACCGAAGCCACCTTCCAAACCAACGAAGCTGTCGCGGTTGTTTACAAAGCTGCCGCCGTTCAAGCTGGCGTTAGATTCAACTTGCCAAATAGCTTTCAGGTTGCCACCCAGGTCTTCAGAACCTTTGAAGCCAACGTAGCTACCGTAGTCAACCACGCCCCAAGCGTTTCTTTCGCTCTTCGGCTGGGCAGAGGTGCCTTCACGAGTAAATTCAACACCGGCACGGATGGTACCGTACAGAATCACTTCTGCAGAAGCGGCAACCGGCAAGGAAACCAATGCTAATGCAATCAGGGTTTTTTTCATGCTGCATTCCTTTATCTATGTCTAAACTAAAAATACACACTTAAAAAAGAAACTTCGTCTTTCTTTATTTAAGCTCTCACGCAATCGCCGCATTAGCGATTTCATGACTGCAATATAATTGTTCGGCGGCAAAAAAACAAATCCAATCGCGGGCAAAACGGCAGATGCGGGCGAAATTGTATGCTTTATGCAACAATGTGGCATCATATTGGGGATGGATTTTATGCCGCGTAAAAGCTGTTCAACAGGGAGTTTGCCCTAGCGGGCAATACGGCCTATCATCTTATAAATTATATTGTTCCGGCGGACTTGGAAAGCAACAGCCGGAGGTTTGCAACGAATATTTGAGAGCTTATGAGCCACACTGTACACCTGAAATTTGAAGAGATAGACAACACTGTTTTGCAACGGCTGTGCGGGCCACTGGAAGAAAATTTGGAAAAACTGGGCAAGGCGCTGGAAGTGGAAATCGGACGGCGGTTTGCCGAGTTTACCTTCATCGGCAACCATGCCCATGCGGCAAGGGAAGCGCTTTTGAGGCTGGCTGAGTTGGCCGAGCGGCGGGATTTGGACGATAACGACATCCGGCTTTCGGCAGTGGAAGCCAAAACTGCCGATGAAGCTTTTGTTCCGAAAAACGAGGCCAGGCATCAGTATTTCTTGCAAACGCGGCGCGGCAAGCTGGGCGGGCGCACACCGCGCCAAAACGGCTATATCCGCGCACTGCTCAGCCACGATATTGTGTTCGGCTTAGGCCCGGCGGGCACAGGCAAGACTTATTTGGCAGTAGCGGCAGCAGTGGACGCCATGAGCAAGCACGAAGTGGAACGCATTGTATTGGTGCGCCCAGCTGTGGAAGCGGGGGAAAAACTCGGCTTTCTGCCGGGTGATTTGGCGCAGAAGGTAGACCCTTATCTGCGCCCGCTGTATGACGCGCTGTATGATTTGATGGGCTTCGACCGCGTTACCAAGCTGCTGGAACGCGGGCTGATTGAGATTGCCCCGCTGGCCTATATGCGTGGACGCACGCTGAATGGCTCGTACGTGATTCTGGACGAGGCGCAGAATACCACGCCGGAGCAGATGAAGATGTTCCTCACACGTATCGGTTTCGGCGCCAAGGCAGCGATTACCGGCGACATCAGCCAAATCGACTTGCCGCGCAACATTAAATCCGGCCTGAAAGACGCACGAGAAAAACTGCAAGGCATCGATGGCATTTATTTCCACACCTTTACCAGCGAAGATGTGGTACGCCATCCATTAGTGCAGAAAATTGTGGATGCTTACGACGCTGCGGATGCGGAACGGGAAGAGTAGCGTTTGCCGCCTTGGTGTCTTTATATATATCCAGTTTCCGGTAGCCTGCTAGCATACAGTTTGAGGCTACCTGAAATTTATCATCAGCCAAGCTCCAATCTTTAAACGAAAGAACAATAATGCAAAACATGCAACCGCCGCTACATTTCCATTTCAAAATATTCACACCATCCAACGATTTCAGCGTGGTAGATGCCCGAGGCAGAGAAGTGGCCTACACGCGGCAGAAGCTATTCAAGCTGAAGGAAGCCGTGGAGATTTTTAGCGATGCCTCACGCCGCACGCGGCTATACCGCATACAGGCCGACCGCATCATCGATTTCAACGCCTGCTACCGGATTGTGAACGAAAACGGCGAGGAGCTCGGCTCGATACGGCGCAACGGTATGCGCTCACTGTGGCGCATTTCCTACCAAATATACGATGCCGGCAACCGGCTGCTGTATGAAGTGCGCGAGAAGAACCCGTGGCTGGCCTTTTGGGATTCATTGGTGGGCGAGATTCCGGTTGTGGGCATGCTGAGTGGTTATTTTCTCAACCCAAGCTTTGGAGTAACCGATGCCGCCGGGCAGGAAGCCTATCTGCTGAAAAAAGAGCCTTCACTAATGGAACGATGCTTCAGCCTGCAAAAAACCGGTACGGCGGCGCATGATGAATTGGTTACGCTATCGCTGATGATGTTGATGCTGTTGGAACGGGCGAAGGGGTAGAACTAGGAAGCAGACACCGCTTGAAAATCTGAAGGAAGACGAGTTTCTACAAAGCTAAAACGCAGCACCATAAAATTTTCATGCAACAAAAGCGTCAGGCAGTTCCTTTACTGCTCGACGCTTTTGTTTCAGGTAGCCTTTAATCTTTAATACGGATCAGCCTCGTTGCTACACCAGCCCCTGCTCTTCCAAAAACGCTTTTAGTAATTCAGCAAATTTGCGGTAGCCCTCGGCGTTGGCATGGATTTGGTCGGACTTCAAATCCTTATCGCCGAGAATTTCCGACCAAGCACCGCTCAGCAGGGGGATTTGGTATTGCTCGGCTATTTCGTGGTAGAGCGGGTGGTCGCTGAGTTTGCCGAATAGTGCGCCTACGGTGAAATGGGGGATGGCCACCAGTACGGCGGGGATGCTGGCGGTCTGCACGGTTTGGATGATTTTGCCGATGTTGGCGCGGGTGGTGCTTTCTGGCAGTTTGCGCAGGAAATCGTTGCCGCCGATGCTGATGATGACAAGCTTAGGATGTTGCCTCATAAGCTCAGGCAGGCGGGCGAGGGCATCGGCAGTGGTGTCGCCGGATACGCCGCCGTTGATGACTTTCCAGCCGGTGAGCGTAGCCAGCTGCACGGGATAGGCAGCGGTGGGAGCGGCACCGTAGCCATAGGTAAGTGAATCGCCTAAGGCGAGTACGGCACTGCCTTCAGGGATGGCTTGGGAGCGGTTGCGGCGTTTGCCGCAGGCGGCCAAGGCGAGGATAGCACTGCCGATGAGGAATTGTCGTCTGTTCATGGATAGATGGTTTCAGGTAGCCTTTGAGTAAACCTGCTGCGGGTAAAAATGGAAACAGCCTGAAAGCGTTGCGGCTTTCAGGCTGTTATTTAGCGGATTAAGCGATTTCAGCGGCGTATTGCTCGGCGTTCATCAGGCCGTCCAAGTCGGCAGGGTTGGCCGGCTTGATGCGGAAGATCCAGCCATCGCCGTAGGGATCGCTGTTTACAGTTTCGGGCGCATCGGGCAGGCCTTCGTTTACGGCCACAACTTCGCCGGCAATCGGGGAGTACACGTCGGAAGCGGCTTTCACCGATTCCACTACACCGGCTTGGTCTTCAGCGGCGAGCAAGGCGCCAACTTCGGGTAGTTCAACGAATACGATATCGCCCAAAAGCTCTTGTGCGTGGTGGGTTACGCCCACGGTTACGCTACCGTCGGCTTCGGCGCGCAGCCATTCGTGGCTGGAAACATATTTGAGTTCGGCGGGAATGTTGTTGCTCATGGTTTTTCTCCGTAATTAGAAGGTGGGCTGACGCAAGGTCATTCACATTATACAGGTTTTGCCTGTATCCGGTTTGCGCTGACGCAAGACTACCTGAAACGATATCTTGTGCAGGGCAGATTCGTGGTGTGTGTTCGGGTGGGTTCGCAGTGTTTGTTTCGACTTCGCACAACCTGGAAATCCCGTTTTCAGGTAGCCTATGTGCTCACTTGGACAGGCTACCTGAAAAACCTAACCGCGTTTAATCAAACTGCTTCTGGCCGTTACGCACGAAGGGCAGTTTCAATACGCGCACATCCACTTCTTTGCCGCGAACCACCACTTTGGCGGTATCGCCTTCAAAGGTTTTCGGCACGCGGGCAATGGCGATGGATTGCTTGAGGCTGGGCGAGAACACGCCGCTGGTAGTTTCCCCTTTGCCTTGCGGGGTGATCACTTCCATGTGCTCGCGCAGTATGCCGCCTTTGGCCAAGAGCAAGCCAACCTGTTTCACGCTCACGCCTTTTTCTTTCAGAGCCACCAGCGGAGCTTTGCCGACGAAATCGCGGGCTTCGTCTTTCAAATCCACCGTCCAGGCCATGCCGGCTTCGAGCGGACTGGTGTTGTCGTCCATGTCGTTGCCGTAGAGGTTCATGCCGGCCTCCATACGCAGGGTGTCGCGCGCGCCGAGGCCGCAGGGTTTCACGCCGGCCTGTTGCAACGCTTTGAAGAAAGCCTCGGCTTCGCTGCCGGGCAGAATCACTTCCACGCCGTCTTCGCCGGTGTAACCGGTGCGGGCGACAAACCAATCATTGCCCAAATCGGCACCTTGGAAGGGCTTGAGACTGTTTACGATATCAGCCCATTCAGGCTTCACGGTGAGCAGCTTGGCCACGGCTTTGGGGCCTTGCACGGCGAGCATGGCCAAATCGTAGCGCGGGGTGAGCTTGATGCCGAATTCGGCACCGATTTTTTGGAACTGGGCGGAGTCTTTTTCGCGGGTGGCACCGTTGGATACGATGCGGTAGCGGGTTTCGTCTTCGCTTACGCGGTACACGATAAGGTCGTCGATCACGCCGCCTTTGTCGTTGAGCATGGCGGAATAGAGGGCTTTGCCCACGAAGCCGAGCTTGGCCACGTCGTTGGCCAAGAGCTTGCGGAAGAAGTCTTTGGCTTTTTCGCCGGTTACGTCGGTAACGAGCATATGCGACACGTCGAACATACCGGCGTCGGTGCGTACGGCTTCATGTTCGGCAATCTGCGAGCCGTAGTGGATGGGCAGCTCCCAGCCGGCGAAATCAACCAGCTTGGCGCCTGCGTCTTTATGTGCTTGATGGAAGGGGGTGGTTTTGATGTCGGACATAAGGGTCTCCTGTGGGGCGAAAATGGGGGAAGCCTCCCTATCTCTCCCAAAGTACCTGCGCTGGGGCATAGGGGCTCTATTAAATAACTCCCAGTTATCTAGAGATGGCTTCTTGAATGAGAGCAGGTCATAATATTAATTGCAGACAATCTTGATTGCCAAGCCGCCTCGTGAGGTTTCGCGGTATTTGGCATCCATATCTTTACCAGTTTCATACATGGTGTCAATCACTTCATCCAAGTCGACACATGGTGTGCTGGCACGGCGCAGAGCCATACGTGCGGCATTAATGGCTTTTACCGAACTGATGGCATTACGTTCAATGCAAGGAACCTGCACTTGGCCGCCTACTGGGTCGCAGGTAAGGCCAAGGCTATGCTCCATGGCGACTTCTGCCGCACTGCAAACGCGCTCCGGGGTACCGCCTAAAATTTCCGCCAGCCCTGCCGCTGCCATTGAACAGGCGACACCAACTTCGCCTTGACAGCCTACTTCCGCTCCCGAAATAGAGGCATTCATTTTATAGAGCGAGCCAATAATGCCTGCTGTGAGCAAATATCGGTTGATGATTTCGGGGGTGAGCGGTTCGACAAATTTGTCGTAATACATCAAGACGGCAGGCACGACACCGCACGCACCGTTGGTCGGAGCCGTTACTACACGGCCACCGGCGGCATTTTCTTCGCTTACCGCGAGAGCATACATATTTACCCAATCTATAATCTGCATCGGATCATTGCTAAGGCTTTTATTGGCAGAAAGCCAGCGGTGAAGCCCTGCAGCGCGACGGACGACTTTTAACGGGCCTGGCAACACGCCTTCAGTTATCAAGCCATGCTGCATACAATCAGACATGGTTTGCCAGATGTATTGCAGGTATTCGTCAACTGCTTCTTTACCATGTAATGCCACTTCATTTTGATACATCAAATTGGAAATGGACAGACCATTATCGTTACAGTATTTGATAATGTCTTTGGCGTTTTTATAAGGAAAGGGAACTTCAATAGCTTGTTTCTCTTCAACACCAAAATGTGCTTCATCAACAATAAAACCGCCGCCGATGGAATAATAAGTTTGACGGTAGCTTTCTTTTTCGTCTTTATCAAAAGCTGTAATGGTCATGCCATTTTCATGCAGAGGCAAAAAATCGTTATGAAACACCATATCTTCAGCATATTGGAAGCGCACTTCGTGTTTGTTTAATGCCACGGGCAATTTGCCGCTTGCTTTAACCGTCTCAACAAAAGTCGGAATCGAATCGATATCGACATTATGCGGCAAATAACCAGCCAACCCCATAATGATAGCGGTATCTGTTCCATGACCCAAACCCGTCATGGATAATGAACCATATACATCGATGCGGATATGCTCTATCTGCTCTAATTTGCCTTGAGCACACAAGTCATCAATAAATTGTTTACCTGCTTTCATCGGGCCAACAGTATGCGAGCTTGAAGGACCAACCCCAACTTTAAAAATATCAAATACACTAATCATGGCTCTGCCCCTTATCTTTCAATACAGGCTCTACAAATAGAATGATATTTGTTTAAAAGGCCATCTGAAAACCTCTTACTTCGCATGTTCTCAAACATTTGAACTGATGGTTTCAGATGGCCTGAATATGGTTACAACTTAACTTAAGCAATTAGATTATAGATAATATTGGATATTGCAATCAGACCCATTACCACCACAAAAATATTGCTGAATTTGCCTTGGAACCGTTTCATTGCCGGTACTTTTCTAATAGCGTACATCGGCATAATGAACAGGATCATCGCAATAATGGGACCGCCAAGCGATTCAATCAAACCCAAGATGCTCGGATTAATGATGGCAACAACCCACAACGTAATCAGGAAGAACAGGGCGGAATAGAGGTTCAGTTTTTTATGATTGATGGCTACATCCGAACCAGAGTCACGTTTGAGTTTGATAAATAGACCTTCCAAACCCTCGCGCGCACCCATATAGTGGCCGAAAAAAGAACTGGTAATGGCTAAAAATGCAACCAACGGGCCTAAATAGGAAATGTAGGGATTGTCAAATTTATTGGCAAGAAACGACAGAATCGAAATATTTTGCTCTTTTGCCAAGGCCAGTTCGGACGGAGTTAATGTCAATACACAACTGAATACGAACATCATCACAAAAACCAATAACGCGGCGGAAGTACTGCGTAGGGTTCTGCTGGCATGCTGGTCTGTTAATTCGCCATCTTGGTATTCTCGCTGTTGGGACAAAACGAAAGAAGAGATGGCCGGTGAATGGTTGAAGGAGAAAACCAACACGGGTATCGTAATCCATAAGGTGCTTAAAAACGCGCTTGCGCTCGGAATAGTGGCAAGCGAAGAAGTATTCCATTCAGGAATCAGGTATACCGATAAGACAAACAAAATAAGTATCAGCGGATATACCAGCCATTCGGTTACTTTCAAAACGAAACGTTCCCCCAGCAGTAACACACCGATTAACGAAGCAATCAAAATGAGCGACAACAAGGCCCTTGGAGGAGAAGCCATACCTAGCTGGTTGACGAGAAAGGAGTCTACGGTATTGGTGATACCGTTACCATAAATCAGCAAAATAGGGAAAATGGCAAAGAAGTAGAGCAGGGTAATTAATTTACCAGCAGTTTTACCGAAGTGCTCTTCCACTACTTCGGTAATATCACTACCGGGCTTGGCAGAAGAAAGCACAAAACGCGCCAATCCTCGATGGGAAAAATAAGTCATCGGGCCAACAATAACAGCCATGGCAACGAGCGGCCAGAATCCACTCATGCCCGCATTAATCGGAAGGAACAATACGCCCGCGCCCACGGCAGTGCCGAACAGATTTAGCACCCAAGCTAAGTCAAATTTATTTAACTTTGAGGAGACCGCTTGCTGGTGGTTGGTATGTTGTGACTGCATTGTGAAACTCTCCAGATTATTTACCAGAATTTTATGAGCCCCAGGGTCTGTTTTATCAGTAATGCCTGAAGCCCGTCATTAAAGGTTGATAATTGATCCTCCAAGTCAATTAATAAGCTTAATGGTTAGTAAGGTAGACTGACATAAAATCATTCATATTGTACAGGTTTGGCCTGTACGGGGTTTGCGCTAGCGCAAGCTTACTTGAAAAACAGCAGCTTTTTACAGGGTAAACTCGATATGCGAAACGGGCTTGATTCTTTTGTTTTGGCCTCCTTTTCACAATAAACGATGAGATCGCCTCAGAAATCATTCTAGTAGTTAATAATAATGAAACAGACCCAAAATCCTTCCATTTTAGTAATTTCAGGAAATTCTCATCTTCACGATGTTGTTGTATTAATGGTCTCTCTTACAAAAGCCTTAACTAGAGCCTGAAAGCAAGCACTCCAACAGGATTTCTTGGCATTTTCAATCACTTTTCTATGATTGGAATAGCAATTCTAGCTAAATTGTGCTTACACTATAGTCGGATAGAAACACGAATGTTTTTGAAGTTTGGCTTGACAACCTTTTCATGGCTAGGATTGAAAGTGTCCGGCAAAGCTGGCGGACAGGCGGTATATTCCGCTATTGGTGAAAAATATGGCGGACTATTTCAAGGTGTTTCACATATAATACCGCCCGGAGATATACAGTGTAGTTAATGGTTGGCCACAAGCCTCCCTGAAACACCGTTTTGGCTGCCAGCTCACCGGCGTGCAGCACAATCTCTAACCCAGTAGTATGATTGGATACCGAATCATGACAACCACTGTTTCGCTTGACAAAATCGACCTGAAAATCCTTCAGGCCCTGCAACACAACGGACGACTGAGCAACGTTGAGCTGTCTGAACGTGTTGCCCTTTCCCCTTCCCCCTGTCTTCGACGGCTCAAGCAGTTGGAGTCCACCGGCATTATCCGTGGCTATGCCGCCTTGGTGCACCCTTCCACTGTGGCACTCGGCTTACAGGTGTTTATCCGCGTATCAGTGGATAAGAGCACCCACCTGCGCGACGGCTTTGCCGACTCCGTGCGCAATTGGCCGCAGGTGCTGCGCTGCTTCGCGCTCACCGGCGAAACCGACTATATGCTGCACGCTTTTTTCGCAGATATGGAAAGCTTCTCCCAATTCATCCTAGACACCCTCTTAGCACATCCGGGCGTGGTGGACGCGCGTTCCAGCTTTGTGTTGCAGGAAGTGAAAAACTCTACTGTATTACCTCTGGATCATTTGCAAACAGAATAGGATTTTATTGCCAGATTATTGAATGATTGGGAAAAGTAAAATTTCAGGTAGCCTTTTGCATGGGGCACCTGATTTTTTTACGTGTACAGTTTTGCTTCAGGTAGCCTGGCTATTGCAGGCTACCTGAAACTTTGTAGAGCGGGCTTTATCCCTGCCCGTTGCGTTAACAAACAACCCAAGCCCTTCAACCCGCTGTTTTGCCTTGCATCAAAAAACCAAGTCCTAAGCATACTAGCTGTGAATAAGTCGCATTCCCTTCTCCAAATGATACAATCACGTCAAATTGTGCGAGAGACTTAGAAATAATGGGCAAAATGGAATGGATAATTGTGGTGTTAGTGGTCGGGCTGGTGGCGGGGGTGGCATGGATACGGCATCGCCGGCAAACCGGCCGCGACTCTTACCTGCCGCTGTGGCGGCCTTTTGTATGGCTGGCAGGTTGGCTGGCTCTGCTCTTAGGTATTATCGGCATTTTCTTGCCGGGCTTGCCAACTGTGCCGTTTGTGCTGTTGGCGGCAGGCTGTTGGTCACGTACATCGCCGCGTTTCCACCGTTGGCTCAGCGAGCACCGCTATTTCGGCCCGATGGTGCGCAACTGGGAGCGCAAACGGGCCATTCCGCTTAAAGGCAAGATCTTGTCGGCATTGATGATGTCCTGCTCGTGCGTGTGGATGCTGTATCGCTTTCCCGAACGCTGGTGGGCAGGCGTGGGGATGGTGATCGTGTGCTTGGCAGTAACAGTATGGATGTGGCGGCTGCCAAGTGAGTGAACGTTATCTGGCCATAAAAAATCACAAGCTTGTCCAACACACATAAAAAGGCTACCTGAAACCTTTCAGGTAGCCTTTAATCATACTTACTACAGCAGCCTACTGATGCCGGCGCAGCTCTTGACGCAACGACTGCAAGCCGGAGCGGCGGTCGGCGATTTGCAATTGCAGGTTGCCGGCGCGGTCGGATTGGTTGTTGCGGCGGGCGGTGGCCAGCTCGCGTTCGGCTTGCGCCAGAGCGCGTTCTTCGCGGCGGATGTCGCGGGTGATGATTTCCTTGGGCGTGAGCGGCTTGGCGGCAGCAATCACCGGTGCAGGGCGCACAATGGGGGTGCTGCGGCGTTCCGGCTCGGGCTGGTGGCGCAGGGTAACGCGCATGGGCACGGGTTTGCTGATTTCCACATCGCTGGCAGCAGCCACAGCTTCTTGCCACACATCAGGCAATTCGCTGCTGCCGTTATCGGCTTTATCGGCAGTCTGTTTAACTGGCTCGGAGGCAGCAGCCACAGGAGAGGAAGCGGCATCAGCCTGCTTAGGCAAATCAGCTTCTTCCTCAGCCAAAGATTTGGCCACGGGGCGGCAACGGCCTTGCGGCAGGGCAGTACGCACGCTGCGCCCGTCGGCGAGCTGGCAGAGATAGGAAATTTCGGCTGGCGCAGATTCTCTGCGGGCGGCGGGGGTTTCGGTGGCGGCACTGATGCCGAAAGCCAGCAGCAAAAAGCTGGGCAGAACAATATGGGCTAATTTTTCAAACATGATTTGGTGTGTATTGCTAAAGCGTTTAATTCCCCATATGGCATTGGCTTGCTATGGCGAATTAATCCGCTGTGTTATGAATAGATACAGCATTATATCAAGCAGCAGGCACACAGGCTGTTGGCTTAGGTTTAAACAGGTAAACAGGCTACCTGAAAAACGCAACCGGCTTTAAGCGGCGTGAATTCAATTTAATTCAGGACAAGGCGCGGCATAAAGGCTTAAAATACCCGTTTTTCCCCGCAGGAGAGAGCCATGGCACAATTCTTCGCCATCCACCCCGAAAATCCCCAAGAGCGGCTGGTGAAACAAGCCGCCGAAATCGTGCGCCAGGGCGGCGTAATCGTGTATCCCACCGACTCCTGCTATGCGCTCGGCTGCCAGATGGGCAATAAGGAAGCCATGGAACGCATCCTCGCCATCCGCCAAATCGATTTGAAACACCACCTCACCCTGATGTGCGCCGATTTGAGCGAGTTGGGCACTTATGCCAAAGTGGACAACAGCCAATTCCGCCAGCTCAAAGCTGCCACCCCCGGTGCCTACACCTTTATCCTGCCTGCTACCAAAGAAGTGCCCAACCGCACGCTGCACCCCAAACGCAAAACCATCGGCCTGCGCGTACCCGACAATAAAATCGCCCTCGCCCTTTTGGCCGAGCTGGGCGAACCCATGCTCTCCTGTACCCTGATGCTGCCCGAAGAAACTGAGCCGCAAACCGACCCCTACGAAATCCGCAACCTGCTCGAACACGCCGTGGATTTAATCATCGACGGCGGCTGGTGCGGCACCGAGCCGACTACGGTAATCGATATGACCAACGGCACCGAGCTTATCCGCCAAGGTGCGGGCGATACATCGGTATTCGGGTTGTAGCCGTCAGACTGTTTGTAAGCTGATTGTCCTAAAAGGCTACCTGAAAGTTTCAGGTAGCCTTTTAATCTGGCAGCAGATTAGCTTAAAAACTGCCGCTGTAAGCTTTCAGTTAGCCCCTCCCCTGCCCTCCCCAAAACAAAACCGCCTGCATCCATTGTGTGCAGGCGGTTTCGTTTTGGCTTGGTTAAGCCGAGTTACAGCACGGCCAAAGCGGCATCGTAGTTGGGCTCTTGGCCGATTTCGGGCACGAGTTCGGCGTGCAGAACTTTGTTGTTTTCATCCAGCACCACCACGGCACGGGCGGTGAGGCCGCGCAGCGGGGTGTCGGCCAGGGTGATGCCGTAGTCGGCGCCGAAGCTGCTGCGGAAGCTGGAGAGCGTTACCACGTTTTCAATACCTTCCGAGCCGCAGAAGCGGGAAAGGGCGAAAGGCAGGTCGGCGGAAACGCACAGCACCACGGCATTTTGCAGCGCGGCGGCGCGTTGGTTGAAGGTGCGCACGGATTGGGCGCACACGCCGGTGTCGATGCTGGGGAAAATGTTGAGCACTTTGCGTTTGCCGGCAAAGTCGGCCAAGGTTTTGTCGGACAAATCGGCGGCGGTGAGGGTGAAGGCGGGAGCGGCGGCGCCAACGGCGGGCAGGTTGCCTACGGTGTTGGCGGGCGTGCCGCGAAAGGTGATGTTTGCCATTTTGCTATCCTTTTCTTGATGTTGATGAAGGTTGATACTGCGCGGCGAAGGATAGTGCTTTTTTGGCAGCTTGCCAAGCAATGGCTACCTGAAAACGGAGCACAGCGAAGTTTCTGCGAAGCTAAAGCGTAGCTTCAACGCAGTTAAAACGGAGTGCAGCAATGCTAAAACAGACTGAATAACAGTCGAGACAAGACGGATAGGCAAGCCAACGCCGTATCAGCAATTCAGCCGGCTCGCTATCCCATTTTTCAGGTAGCCTCACCCATCCAGCGCGTCCAATAAAGCAATCCGCGCGCGCAAGCCCCAATAGCTGGCCAGGCCGGTGGTGCTGTGGCGTACGCGGCCGTTTTTCACCAGCACAATGGTGGGCGTTACCTGCACCTGCCATTGTCGCGCCCAGCCGCCGCTTGCATCGTTTACCGTATCGAACTGCCAGCCGTGCGTTTTCAGGTAGCCCCTCACTTCCTCATCGCTGCCCGACTGCAAAGCCACGCCCACCACGGGCACGCCGTTGCGCGCGAGTTTGTCCACCGCCGGAGACGTATGCCGGCAGATGCCGCACCACGAGCCCCAAAAATACAGCACGGTGGTGCGCCCGCCGCCCAATTCGGACAAGGTGGTTTGCCGCCCTTGCAGGGTGTGCAGCGGCAGTGCAGCGGCTTGCGGCGGCACGGCGGGGGCGCGATACCAGTCGATCAGCAGGCTGATCACGACAAAAGCGGCAGCCATAGCGGCGGCTTGGCGCAGGAAGGAGAAAAGGCGTTGGCGGATAGGTGGCATAATTTGGTTTGGATGGTGTGTGGAAGGATTAGGTTTTAACTTTATTGCAGCTCGGCTTTGGCTTCGCAGAACTTCGCTTCGCTGCTCTTTCAGGTAGCCTGTTTGATAAAAGGCTACCTGAAAAACAATGCAGAGCAGATTCTCGGCAACTGATACCGGGTCTTATTTCTCGTGCAGCTGGCGGATTTCATTTTGCAGCCATTCGTCAAAATCGGGGCGCTGGCGGCAGAGGGCTTCGTTCCAACAAAGGCAGCAGCGGGCGGTGTAGCGGGCGTTTTCGGTGTTTCGGGCAATCATGCGGGCGACAAAGGGTTCGAGCGTTTCCGCGCTGTGCCGCATCCCGCCGTGCTCGCCATATTCGCCGCAGGTTTCGGGGTGAAGCACGTCGATTAGGATTTCGACTTCGGGCTGGAGGGCGAGCCAAGCGCCGTTGCCCTCGTCCGAATAAAGCACTTCTTTCAGCCACAATTTGACGTTTTCCAGCCCCTGAAAACGCGGGTCGTGCCAAAGCAGGCGCAGGGTGGCGAGCTGGGCTTCAGTTTCCGGTATGCCGTGCGGGTTGTCGTGGTCAAACAGCCAGACGAGCTCATAAAGGGCGCGATTACGTTTGGTTTCGGGCAGCTCAAGCAGGATGTCGCGGACTTGCTCGGGGGTGTGCCAGTGGGGGAGGCTGAGTTTGGTCATGATGTATTTAATGTGAGTTGCAAGTTTCAGGTAGCCTGCTTGGCAAAATAGGCTACCTGAAAGCTTATTCAACGTTTCGCGCGGCATTCTACCGTATCTTCGCTCGTTTGCCCTGCGTTGTGGTCGGCGCTTTAGCTGCGCAGAAACTTCGCTTCGCTCCGTTTTCAGGTAGCCTTTTCTTCGGCAGATCCCACAAGAGCGGCTGCTTGCGGTACACTTGCGCCCGTTTTATCTATAGGTAATAAAGCATGAACCTTCTTAGCGCGTTGGCAAAAATCGGCAGCATGACCATGCTGTCGCGGGTGCTCGGTTTTGTGCGCGATGCGGTGTTGGCGCGGATTTTCGGCGCGGGCATTGCGATGGACGCATTCGTGGTGGCCTTCCGCCTGCCCAACCTGCTGCGCCGTATTTTTGCCGAAGGGGCGTTTTCGCAGGCTTTTGTGCCGATTTTGGCGGAATACCGACAGAAGAAATCGCCGGCAGAAACGCAGGAATTTGTGCAGCATGTGGCGGGGATGCTGATGTTTGCGCTGCTCATCGTTACCGCCATCGGCGTGCTGGCGGCGCCGGCGGTGATTTGGGCCACGGCCAGCGGCTGGGGCGGCAAGCCGGAGAAGTTTGTGCTGGCTTCTCAGCTGTTGCGGATTATTTTCCCGTATATCCTGCTGATTTCGCTGTCGTCTTTAGTGGGCAGCATTCTCAACACTTATGGCAAGTTTTCCGTGCCGGCTTTCACGCCGGTGTTGTTGAACGTGTCGCTCATCGGCTTTGCACTGCTGGGGGCGAAGCATTTCGAGCAGCCGGTGATGGCTTTGGGCTGGGGCGTGTTCTGCGGCGGGGTACTGCAACTGAGTTTCCAGCTGCCTTGGCTGTTTAAGCTGGGCTTTTTGAAAATACCGAAGCTGCGTTTTGGCGATCCGGCGGTAAACCGCGTAATCAAACAAATGGCACCGGCCATTTTGGGCACGTCGGTGGCGCAGGTGTCGTTGGTAATCAACACGAATATTGCGTCGTACTTGCAAAGCGGCAGCGTGTCGTGGATGTATTTTGCCGACCGGCTAATGGAGCTGCCCACCGGCGTGTTGGGAGTGGCGCTGGGCACGATTCTGCTGCCGGGGCTGTCTAAACATGCCGCCACGGGCGACAAACGGGAATTTTCCGCGCTGTTGGATTGGGGCTTGCGCCTGTGCCTGCTGCTCACGGCGCCGGCGGCGGTGGGCATGGCGGTGTTGGCCTTCCCGCTGGTAGCCACGCTGTTTATGTATAACAAAATCGACGTACACGACGCGCTGATGACGCAACAGGCGCTGATTGCCTATGCGGTGGGGCTCTTGGGGCTGATTCTGATTAAGGTGCTGGCGCCGGGGTTTTACGCGCAGAAAAACATCAAAACGCCGGTGAAGGTGGCGATTGTGACGTTGGTGTGCACGCAGCTGATGAATCTGATGTTTGTGTGGAAGCTGCAGCATGCGGGGCTGGCGTTATCGATCAGCCTGGGCGCGTGTATCAATGCGGCGTTCCTGTTTTTATTGTTGCGGATTAAAGAGATGTATCAGCCCAATGCGGGCTGGCGCACGTTTTTACTGAAGCTGGCGATTGCGTTGGCCGTGATGGCCGGCGGGCTTTGGGCGGTGCAGCATTATGTGGCGCTGGAGTGGGTGCACGTGGGCGGCTTGCGGCGCACGGGACAGCTGTTTGCGCTGATCGGCTTCGGCATGGTGCTGTATTTTTCCACGCTGGGGCTGCTGGGCTTTCGGCCGCGCCACTTCAAGCGGCGGGAAATGTAGTTCTGGAGATTTCAGGTAGCCTTTTGACCAACCGTTGGAGGCTACCTGAAAATTGAAAAACACAACTGCAACGAAGTTAAAACCACAACCCAAACAAAATAATCCGCCGGCAAGCCACATGCTTGTCGGCGGATTTTTATCGTTGCAGGGGAGGATTATTCGTCGTCTTCCTCTGCCAAGGCAGGATGCGCTGCTTCCTGATTGCGGCCGATCAGCCACAACACGCCGCCCACCACAACGAATGCAATCTTAATGCCCCAGGCCACGCCGTCGCCCCAGTTGTAAATCCAAGCCAATACTTTCGGCACACGGTTGAAGAAATCTAGAAAAATCGCCAGGATGCCCAAAATGGCCAAAGTGCTACCTATGTTTTGCATGATTGTCCCCTTGTTGGTGGTTAAGAAAGAGGCGAAATTCTACACAAAGCATACATTTTTTCAAGCCACAAGCGAAAATGGTATGATACCGCCTTCGCCATTCCAACACACAAAAGGAACCGCCATGCCCCTGCTCGACAGCTTCACCGTAGACCACACCCGCATGCATGCCCCCGCTGTGCGCGTGGCCAAAAATATGCGCACCCCCAAAGGCGACGACATCACCGTGTTCGACCTGCGCTTCTGCGTGCCCAACCAACAAATCCTGCCCGAAAAAGGCATCCACACGCTGGAACACCTGTTTGCCGGCTTCATGCGCGAGCATCTCAACGGCGCCAACGTAGAAATCATCGACATTTCCCCCATGGGCTGCCGCACCGGCTTCTACATGAGCCTCATCGGCACCCCAAGCGAAGAAGCCGTAGCCGCCGCCTGGCAAGCCGCCATGCAGGATATTTTAAACGTGCAAAACCAAAACCAAATCCCCGAGCTGAACGAATACCAATGCGGCACCTACCGCATGCACTCTCTCGAAGAAGCGAAAGAAATCGCCCGCAACATCCTCGCCCGCCAAATCGGCATCAATAAAAATGCCGACCTCGCTCTGAGCGAAGACATTCTCGGCAAGCTATAAATAGCCAAACAAAGAGGCTACCTGAAACATATTTTTCAGGTAGCCTCTATCTCCCACC
Organism: Eikenella sp. HMSC061C02; assembly: GCF_001809035.1. Taxonomy (NCBI): domain Bacteria; kingdom Pseudomonadati; phylum Pseudomonadota; class Betaproteobacteria; order Neisseriales; family Neisseriaceae; genus Eikenella; species Eikenella sp. HMSC061C02. The sequence continues at coordinate 36,404 of NZ_KV795547.1, read as the reverse complement.
AAACCAAATATTCGAAACGAAAGCCATGCAAACCTTCTCCCTCAACGGCCACGAACACATCGCCCTGTGCGACCTGCTCAAACTCACCGGCCTGGCCGACAGCGGCGGCCAAGCCAAAACCTGGATTGCCGAAGGCCGCGTGCGCCGCAACGGCGCAACTGAAACCCGCAAAACCGCCAAAATCCTCGCCGGCGAAATCATCGAGCTGGATAACGGCAGCGCGATTAAAGTGCAGGAATAAACCTACCCAAGTTGGCGTAACCGCAATTATAGTGAATTAAATTTAAACCAGTACAGCGTTGGCTCTCCTTGCCGTACTATTTGTACTGTCTGCGGCTCGCCGCCTTGTCCTGATTTAAATTTAATCCACTATAAAAAGGCTACCTGAAAGCGCAATGCAGCAAAGTTTCTGCGTTGCGCTTTCAGGTAGCCTTTACTTCAAACTGAGGATATTGTTGGCAATGCTAATCCTCCGAAACCTCATCGGTTGCTGCAGGCTCTTCCGCATGGTCATCTGCCTCCTGCGCAGCCTCTTCAGCTTCAATCAGCGCTGAAGGCGGCGGGGTGGCGACAGCGGCAGCGGCTTCCTGGGCTTGTTTGTAGGCCAGGGCGGCTTCGCGGTCGCGTTTGTTTACGCGGCGCATCATGAGGTAGTTGCCGGTGATGACGAGGGTGCCGATGATGGTGATCAGGAAGGTGGCCAGCACGTTCATCTGCGGGTTCACGCCGCGTTTCACTTTGGCGAAAATCAGCTGCGGCAGGGTGGTGTAGTTGGGGCCGCTGAGGAAAGAGGTGATTACCAGGTCGTCCATGGAAAGGGTCATGGCGAGCAGGAAACCGGAGGCGATGGCGGGGGCGATCAGCGGCAGGGTGATCACCCAGAAAATCTTCCACGGCTTGGCGCCCAAATCCTGTGCGGCTTCTTCCAGGGATTGGTCGAGCTCGCCCAAGCGGGTGCGGATCACCACGGTAACGTAGGCCATGCACAGGGTGGTATGGCCGAGCCAGATGGTGAACCAGCCGCGCTCGAATTGCAGCCAGCTCAGGCTGGAACCGCGCAGCAAGGCCTGCACCTGCAGAATCAGCATCACCAACGAAATGCCGGTGATGATGTCGGGCATCACCATGGGGGCAGACACCATGCCGGTAAACAAGGTGCTGCCGCGGAAGCGTTTGATGCGCGCCAGGGCATAGGCAGCCATGGTGCCGAGCACTACGGCGGCAGCGGAGGAAATGAGGGCGATGCGGATGGAGAGCCAGGTGGCTTCCAAAATTTCGCTGTTATTCAGCAGCGCGCCATACCATTTGGTGGAGAAGCCGCCCCATACGGTTACCAGCTCGGAGCGGTTGAAGGAATACACCACCAGCACCAGGAGCGGGATATAGAGGAAGGCCAGCCCCAAAAACAGGCAGATGCGCAGAAACCAAGTGGACGATGCAGATTTTCTAGCCACGGCGCGCTCCTTCCAGCTGTTTGGCTTCATGACGGTGGAACAGGCCGATGGGCACCACCAAAAGCAGCACCATCACCACGGCCATGGCCGAGGCGAGCGGCCAGTCGTTTTGGGTGAAGAAGGCCTGCCACAGGGCTTTACCGATCATCAGGTGTTCGGGTCCGCCCACCAAATCGGGAATCACAAATTCGCCCACCGCCGGGATAAACACCAGCATGGAGCCGGCGATGATGCCGCTTTTGGAGAGCGGCAGGGTGATGGAGAAAAATGATTTCACCGGCCCGGCGCCCAAATCGGCAGAGGCTTCAAGCAGGCGGTTATCCAGCTTGAGGAGCTGGGTATACAGCGGCAGCACCATAAAGGGCAGATAGGTGTACACCATCACGATATTGAGCGAGAAGCTGTTGTAGAACATATCCAGCGGCTGGTTAATCCAACCCCAACGCAACAGCAGGTTGTTGATGATGCCGTTTTGCGAAAGCAGGCCCATCCAGGCGTACACGCGCAGCAGCAGTGAGGTCCAAAACGGCAACATAATGGCCAAGAGCAGCGGGTTGCGCCATTTTTCGCGGCTGCGCGAGATGGCGTAGGCGATGGGGTAGCCGGCCAAGAGGCAAATCAGCGTGGTGGTGATGGCGGTTTTGATAGAAAGCAGGTAGATGTGCACATACAGATTGCTGCCGGATTTATCGGCAAACGGATTGAGCCCGAGCCACAGCGACGACCAGAAATTCTCGAAAATGCCGGTGTAGTTCAGGTAGCTCAGGGAAATATTCACACGTCCGGCCGCTTCGTCCACCGTGTAGAGCGGGGTGTAGGGCGGAATCGAGGTGGCTTGCTCGGCCAGGCTGATTTTCAACACGAAGAAGAAGGGGATCAGGAAGAGCACCAGCAGCCACAAATAAGGTATGCCGATAACCAGCCCCTGCCCGGGGCTGAGTTTGCGTTTTAAAGCCTGCCATTTCATTTTTCAGGTAGCCTCTCTTGCTTACCCTGACCTGAAAGTGCGGTTTCAGGTTTCAGGTAGCCTTTTTATGTTCGGCTGCCTTGCCGAACCGGTATGTTGGTTTTAACTGTGTTGCAACCGCGTTTTGGCTTTGCGGGAACTCGATCCGCTCCGCAGAAACTTCGCTTCGCTACGTTTTATAGTGAATTAAAATAAAAATGAGACAAGGCGGTAACGCCCGCCGTGTACGGGTAGTACATAAGGGCGTTGGCAACGCCGTATCATTGCAATTTTAATCCACTATAACTGCGTTGAAGCTTCGCTTTCAGGTAGCCTT